>CADBRB010000169.1 GCA_902796955.1 uncultured Ruminococcus sp. | reverse complement strand
CCGACTATGACAAGTACGATTACTTTATAGGTATGGACAGTGCGAATATACGCAATATGCATAGGATTTTTGGCGGTGATGCAGACGGAAAAGTACATAAGCTGCTGACGTTTGCAGGGCGTGATGATGATGTTTCTGACCCGTGGTATACACGAGATTTTCGCAGAGCATACAACGACATTGATGAAGGATGCCGGGCTTTGTTAAACAGAATAATGAATAATTGAAGTTTCCATAATAAAATCTCCGTATCACAGAAAAATCTGCGGTACGGAGATTTTTTATCATTATAAAATTATTTTAAAGCGTTAATTGCCGCTTCAATAAGAGCAATTTTCTCTCTTTCTCTCTTTGCATTGGCTTTAACACCCTCTACAACGCTTTCCGGAGCTTTTGCGAGGAATCCCTGATTGTTGAGCTTGCCCTCAGATTGAGCAAGTTGCTTTTTAACTGTTTCAAGCTCTTTGTTCAAGCGTTTAAGCTCGGCTTCCTTGTCAACAAGCTCGTCCATCGGGATATAGATTTTTGCGTCTGCGGTAACAACTGTAACTGCACCCTCGATATCAAATTCCTCACCTATGGTTACATCGCTTGCAGAGGCTAATTTACAGAAGAAGCCTATTCCGTCCTCAAATGTTTTGCTCACCTTTGTAGCAATATAAACTCTCGCTTTCTTTGATGGCGGCACATTCATTTCACTGCGTCTGTTACGTATAGCACGGATAGCGTCCATGATTTTCTGCATTTCTTCAACGGCGTCCGGATAATTAAGTTCTTCGTCATAAACCGGGAATTTTGAAACCATAATTGATTCGCCTGTGTGTGGTATGGTCTGCCAGATTTCCTCCGTAATATACGGCATAAACGGGTGGAGCAGAAGCAAAATCTTGTCCAGTACCCAAACAAGTACCTGACGTGCGTTTTGCGCTGTATCTCCGCCTGCCTGAAGACGGGTTTTTGCAAGCTCAATGTACCAATCGCAATAGCAGTCCCATGTAAAGTCATATATCTTTTGCACGGCTACGCCAAGCTCGAATTTCTCAAGATTTTCGGTAATCTCCTTAGCTACTGTATTCAGCGTGCTGACTATCCATTTATCTTCAAGAGTAAGCTCATCGGGAAGCTTGTTTTCAACATTAAAGTCGTCTATGTTCATGTGAACAAACCTTGAAGCGTTCCAGAGCTTGTTTGCAAAGTTCCTGCAAGCTTCAACTCTCTTTTCCGAGAATCTCATGTCGTTTCCGGGTGAGTTGCCCGTTGCAAGGAACAGCCTCAGTGCATCTGCGCCGTAGTTGTCTATTATCTCCAGCGGATCAATGCCGTTGCCTAACGATTTTGACATTTTTACGCCGTTTTCATCTCTTACTATACCGTGAATAAACACTGTATCATACGGTTGCATACCCGTCTGTTCAACTGCCGAGAATATCATTCTTGCAACCCAGAAGAAAATTATATCATAGCCCGTAACGAGTGTGTTTGTGGGGTAGAAGTATTCAAAGTCAGGCGTTTTTTCAGGCCAGCCGAGTGTTGAGAACGGCCAGAGAGCCGAGCTGAACCATGTATCCAGAGTATCCTCATCCTGCTTCAGATGAGTACATCCGCATTTAGGGCATACTGCGGGTGTTTCCTTGGCAACAATAGTTTCACCGCAATCTTCGCAGTACCATGCCGGTATTCTGTGACCCCACCAGAGTTGACGGGAAATGCACCAATCCTTTATGTTTTCCATCCAATGGAAATATATCTTTTCAAAGCGTTCGGGAACAAACTTTGTTTTTCCGCTTCTTACACATTCTATGGCAGGTTCGGCAAGAGGCTTCATCTTAACAAACCACTGTTTTGAAACTCTCGGTTCTACTATAGTTTTACAGCGATAGCATGAGCCGACATTATGCTTGATAGGCTCTGTTTTTACAAGATAGCCGCCCTCCTGCAAATCCTTAACGATGGCTTTTCTTGCCTCGTATCGGTCAAGTCCCGCATATTTTCCAGCGTTTTCATTCATAACGGCGGTTTCCGTCATTGCGTTTATAACGGGAAGATTGTGTCTTAAACCAACTTCAAAGTCGTTAGGATCATGGGCAGGAGTTATTTTAACAACGCCTGTACCAAAGTCCATTTCAACATATGTGTCTGCCACAACAGGTATCTCTCTGTTCATGAGCGGCAGTATTACTTTTTTACCGATAAGATGCTTGTATCTCTCGTCGTCAGGATGCACTGCCACGGCGGTATCGCCTACAAGCGTTTCCGGTCGTGTAGTTGCAAGCTCTACATATTCGTTTTCACTGCCTGCAACCGGATATCTGATATGCCAAAAGCTTCCGTCATGCTCGGCAAACTCAACCTCGGCATCGGAAATGGAAGTACAGCATTTAGGGCACCAGTTTATAATTCTTTCGCCCCTGTAGATAAGGCCCTTTTCATAAAGACGTACAAATACCTCTTTAACCGCCTTTGAACATCCCTCGTCAAGAGTAAAGCGTTCTCTCTCCCAATCGCATGAGCTGCCGAGTTTTTTGAGCTGGTCGGTTATTCGTCCGCCGTAAACACGCTTCCACTCCCATGCTCTTTCAAGGAATTTCTCACGTCCGAGGTCCTCCTTGCTAACGCCTTCCTTGCGCATAGCTTCAACTATCTTCGCCTCGGTGGCAATAGACGCATGGTCGGTGCCGGGCAGCCACAGCGTAATGTAGCCCTGCATTCTTCTGAACCTTATAAGTATATCCTGCAAGGTTTCGTCAAGCGCATGACCCATATGAAGCTGACCGGTAATGTTTGGCGGCGGCATCACTATAGTGTACGGCTTTTTATCCTTGTCAATCTCCGCATGGAAGAAGCCGCCGTTTTCCCAGAACTTATATATACGGTCTTCAACGTCATGCGGGTCATATGATTTTGCCAATTCTTTAGCCAATTTTATTCCCCCTGAAATTTGATAAGTATATTTATTAATTGATTCTAAGCAGTAAACAACGTTAAAACAACGAAGTACAAAATGCTATTCAATATATTATCTCACTGTTGAATTTTTTTGTCAACCGCAGAATTGACAAATTGTAAATTTTTTTGTAATATGCGGATTATATTTCAAAGCGTATGTACATAGATATGTATAAATTAAGTCCCGTACAGTTTAGTTTGTTCGGGATAAAGAAAAGGGGAAAACATATGAGCAAATTATTCAAAAAGACCGTAGCCGTACTGATAGCGGCAGCTCTGATTTTTTGCGGTGTTCCGATAAGCAGTGCGAGGGTTTACGCTCTCGATGATAAGGATATAACGGCAGCGGCGGCGGTTTTGATAGAGCCTTCAACGGGAAGCATACTTTACGAAAAAAATTCGCACGATATACGTCCGTGTGCCTCCATAACAAAGCTTATGACGCTGATTCTGGTTTTTGAGGCGATAGATGCGGGAAAGATAAGTTATGAAGATACCGTGGTAACAAGCGCTCATGCGGCAGGTATGGGAGGCTCTGACATTTGGCTCAAGGAAGGCGAAAGGATGAGCGTTGACGACATGATAAAGGCAACCGTTGTGGCATCCGCCAATGATGCCGCCGTTGCACTTGCAGAGCATATTTGCGGCAGTGAGGACGCTTTTGTTGTTGAAATGAACAAAAAGGCCGAACAGCTTGGCATGAATGATACTGTTTTTAAAAATTGTAACGGGCTTGATGAGGAAGGACACGTTACAAGCGCATATGATGTTGCGCTGATGTCGTGCGAGGCGGTGAAACACGAAAAAATCTTTGAATATGCGGCCATCTGGCTCGATTATTTGCGTGACGGTGCAACTCAAATAGTCAACACAAATAAGCTGTTAAAAACATATAAAGGCATAACAGGACTTAAAACCGGTACAACAAGCGGCGCAGGTGCTTGCATAGCCGCCAGTGCAGAGCGTGACGGTCTTGCGCTCATAGCGGTCGTCTTAGGCTCAAAAACAGGTAAAGAACGCTTTACCGATGCACAAAAAATACTTGATTACGGTTTTGCCGAGTATACTATGTATACTCCCGAAATACCTGACGATGCGGTCAGAACGCTTGACGTAAGCGGAGGAATGGATAAGACCATACGCACCCAGACTGCGGTTGACGGCAGACTTCTTATAAAAAAGGGAAGCGAAAGCAGTATAACTACACAGGCGATTTATGACGAGAGCATTGCTGCCCCCGTTGAGATAGGCGACAGGGTAGGGGTATTGCAATATCTGCTTGACGATGAAATTATCGCAGAGTACCCTATTACATCTGCTGACAGAATAGAGAAAATAAACTTTTGGGCAGTTCTCAAAATCATATTTGAAAACTTTATACAGATTTAGTAATAACGGATTTATACATATTAGGAAGAAATAAGGGGGAGGCTGATGAAAAACGTTGCAGATACAGGAGCTTAAAGATTTAAACGCAAACGCAAAATAATCAGATTAAAACATCGGCAAATTTATACTTCAAAACACTTTAAAAGCAATTTTTAACAAAAACACTTGCAAATCAAATGCGTATGTAGTACAATATAGAAAATAATGTGAAATTATCAGGGAGGTTCACGAATAGTATGTCAACTACATTAAGTGCCAAGTATTTATCGGGTTTTGTGGGCGATGATGAATACGGTGCGATAGCTCAGCAGGTTAAGCTTGCTCATGAAGCTTTGCATAACGGCACGGGACTTGGAAATGATTTTATTGGTTGGGTAAATCTTCCCACCGATTACGATAAGGATGAATTTGCGAGAATCAAGAAAGCGGCCGAAAAGATAAAATCCGATACGGAAGTTTTTGTTGTTATCGGCATCGGCGGCTCATATTTAGGCGCACGTGCGGCCATAGAGTTTTTAAAATCTCCGAATTATAACGCATTTAAAAAGAATACGCCCGACATCTACTATGCGGGCAACAGTATAAGCTCTACTGCGCTTAGCGAGCTTTTGGAGATATGCGAGGGCAGAGATGTATCTATCAACATGATATCAAAATCCGGTACGACAACAGAGCCTGCCATAGCATTCAGAGTTTTCAGAGAACTGCTTGAAAAAAAATATGGCAAGGACGGTGCAAGAAGCAGAATCTATTGCACTACCGATAAGGCAAGAGGTACGCTTAAACAGCTTGCCGACAGAGAGGGATATGAAACTTTTGTTGTACCTGATGATGTTGGCGGAAGATATTCGGTACTTACAGCAGTGGGATTGTTACCGATAGCCGTTGCCGGCTGTGATATAGATAAGCTTATGCAGGGTGCGCAAAAGGCGCAAAATGAGCTTGCCAATCCGGATTTGGCGGCAAATGATTGCTATAAATACGCCGCTGTTCGCAACATATTGTATAGAAAAGGCTTTGGCACCGAGATACTTGTAAGCTATGAGCCGTCATTCACCATGATGAGTGAATGGTGGAAGCAGCTTTACGGCGAGAGTGAGGGCAAGGATAACAAGGGATTGTTCCCTGCGTCGGTTGTGTTCTCAACCGATCTCCATTCTTTGGGACAGTATATACAGGACGGCAGACGTAATTTGTTTGAAACCGTTGTAATGATAGAAAAAGCAAAGCGTGAGCTTTACATTGAAGAAGATGCCGAAAATGTGGATGGACTCAACTTCCTTGCAGGCAAGTCGATGTCTTATGTAAACCAAAAGGCGTTCCAGGGTACTGTGCTGGCTCATAATGATGGCGGTGTGCCGAACATTGTTTTGAATGTTCCGCAGGCAAACGAGGAGGAGCTCGGCTATCTCATTTACTTCTTTGAGAAAGCTTGTGCTATAAGCGGATATATTCTGGGCGTTAATCCGTTTAATCAGCCGGGCGTAGAGAGCTACAAAAAGAATATGTTTGCTCTGCTCGGAAAGCCCGGATATGAAGCTCAAAAGGCTGAGCTTGAAGCAAGAATTTAAAAGCATGATGTGTTCGGTAAAAGCCGCACACATTTCAAGTGTATTGCTTAAAGGCAGTACAATAAATACTTAGGAGGCGTTTTTATGATAACTTTAATTGTAGGCAAAAAAGGTTCAGGTAAGACAAAAAGACTTATTCAGCTCGCTGATGAGGCGGTTGCACGTTCAAACGGAAATGTTGTAGTAATTGAAAAGGGTGCAAAGCTTACCTATGACCTTACACACAAGGTACGTCTTGTAGACACTGAACAGTACAGAGTTTCCGGCTTT
>CADBRB010000168.1 GCA_902796955.1 uncultured Ruminococcus sp. | reverse complement strand
GTTACAAACTTAACGCCCAAGTCCTTTATATATCCGATTTCCTTATCAATAACCTCATAGCTGAGCCTGTATTCGGGTATGCCGTATGCCAGCCAACCGCCGATTCTGTCCTTCTTCTCAAAAACGGTTACTTCATAAGCCGCCTTAGCAAGCTCTGCCGCAGCCGCCAAGCCGGCAGGGCCGCTGCCTATTACTGCAATTCTACCGTTTACCGGCTCAACAGCCTTTAAAGCCTTAAAGTCTATTGCACTCTCGTAATCGGTTATGTATCTTTGAAGCTTGCCTATATCTATCGGCTTATCTATGCCGCATCTGTTACAGCCGCTCTGGCAGTATTTTTCGGTTGGGCAAACCCTTGCGCATATTCCGCCGAGGATATTGTTTTCTCTTATAATTTCCGCCGCACCCTTTATATTGCGAAAACGCAGGGCGCGAATGAATCTTGCCGGATCGGTTTGCGCGGGGCAGGCCGCCGAACAAGGGGCGTCCTCACACAGCAGGCATCTTGCCGCCTCCTCGATTACCGTTATAGGCGAAAGGGCAAGGTCAGTTTCTTGTTTGTATAAATTTTCCACTTCTGATTTCCTCCTTGTTTTATGGTATATACGGCAAATCGCTCAGCAATCACTACACGTAAAACACTATCACAGCATTTTTACGTGTTCGGTATTCTTTCAGCCGATAAAAATGCCCATACATTTATGTACAAATTATACATTATTCATTGCACAAAATCAACATATTTATTGAAATTTCTTTTATATTTCAGGTAATTTTTAAATTCTTTATTCACAACAATCGCTAAGGGGAGTATCAAATTCCGCATTAGACGCACGAACAACCGCCTCGGTTTTATTTTTAAGCATATCCACAAGCTCTTGCGGATGTGTTATCCTGCATCTGTCGCAATACGGAAAAAGCCAGTCCAAAAGCCCGTCGCTGACGTTGGCGTTAGCCTCTATGCAAAAGCTGTCCCCGTCTATCGTCTTAAAGTCCGCATCAAAGCCAAACTTATCGAGCATTATTTCAAAAAGCTCATTTTTGCATATAAGCGTTATCCTCTGCGGTGTTCCCCCATACATCTTAAAGGTTTTTCTTGCGTAATCCGCCACATCAAAATCGCCTTTCTTATATTCGCTTACCTCGCTGTGCGGACGTATATTCTCATCAAGCATTTCAACAGCATCCATACGGTCGATTCTGTAGTGGCTCACATTGTTGTACTTGTCATAATTGCCAATAAGATAATACTTGTCGTTATTCCACATGAGTGCATACGGACTAACGGTAAAATTCCTGCCGCCGTCTATCTTTACTGCATTGTCGTCAAGTGTATAGTGGTAATATTTAAATCGAATCTTCTTTTTTTCGGCTATGGCATTGTTCAGGCAATCAATGGAGTAGTAGATATGCTCATTTTTATACTTGACACGCTTCTCCATAAAATTCTGCTTTTTAAGCTCCTTAGCCTGATTTTCGCTCAGCATGGAGAGCAGCTTTTCAATAAGCTCGTTAGTTTTTCTCTCCGTTATAAACGGCGCAGATAAAACCGCATCCAGCAGAAGCTTTATCTCCGGGACTTCAAAGCTTCGTGAAGCCAAAAAATATCCCTCCTTGCGTGAAACAGTTTTAGCTATATCTATGCCGAAATCCATAAGCGAGGCGATATCTCTGTAAATAGAATGCCGCTCTACCTTGACGCCGTATTTTTCCTCAAGATAATCACAGATATCTGCCGAAGTTACGGTAAAGTCGATATCGCTGTATTTATATAAGTAGTCAAGAATTGCAAGAAGTCTTATTCTATTGTTTAACTGCCGTTCCATATTCAAGCCTCGCCTTCACTATACTGTTATCTAATAAAAAGCTTATTTCTGCCGCTCATTATCTCTGTGCCGTTTGCATATACATTCAGACGCAAAAATACTGCGTTCATTAAATCAACCGTTTTGCCCTGCAATACACGCCTCTGCGCACCGCATACCGTCTACCGCCGCCGAAACAATCCCCCCCGCATAGCCTGCGCCCTCTCCGCACGGATACAGACCTTTTAAGCTTACCGATTGCAGGCTTTCGTTACGCAGTATCCTTATCGGCGAAGAGCTTCTTGTTTCAGCACCAGTAAGTATGGCGTCCGGCAATGCAAAGCCCTTAAGCATAGCGTCCATTGCAACAATACCCCGGCGCATACTCTCTACAATAAAATTCGGCAGGCAGTCCGCCAGATTACCCATTGTCACACCCGGAATATAGCTTGGCGTCACATCGCCGAGCCTTGTTGTTTTTCTTCCGAGTAAAAAATCCTCGACACGCTGTACAGGGGCATTATAGCTTTTTCCGCCTGCTTCAAACGCCTTTTTCTCTATTTCACGCTGAAAATACATACCTGCAAGCGGACTGTCGCTTCCGTAGTCTTCAGGCGTTACTCCGACAAGCAACGCACTGTTGGAATTTTCGGCATTACGGGCAAATTCGCTCATACCGTTCGTCACTACGGTATTCTCCTCGCTTGCGGCGGCAATGACAACACCGCCCGGACACATACAAAACGTATATACTCCTCTGCCGTCAGACGTTTTGACGGAGAGCTTATAATCAGCCGCACCAAGCTGTGCGTGACCAGCGAATTTTCCGTAACGGGCCTTGTCTATAAATTCTCTGCGATGCTCTATTCTTGCTCCCACCGAAAACGGCTTTGGCTCTATAATTACACCCTTGTCATATATCATCTCAAATGTATCACGTGCGCTATGACCTATGGCAAGTATAACGTTGTCAGTTTCAAAAGTCAGCTCTGTTTTATCGTTTTTTATACATTTTGCGGCAGTAACTGCGCCGTCCTTTACGATTATATCGGCAAGCCTTGTTTCAAAATAAAAATCTCCGCCGTGTTCTATAATTTTTTTGCGCAAATTTTCAACTGTTAACTTCAGCTTATCCGTGCCAATGTGCGGTTTGGCGGAATACAGTATTTCCTCCGGCGCACCGCATAAAACAAATTCCTCCAAAACATGGCGAACATATGGATTTTTTATGCCTGTGGTAAGCTTTCCGTCCGAGAAAGTACCTGCTCCCCCTTCACCGAACTGCACATTTGAGTTTACGTCCAATCCGCCACCGTTAAGAAATGCGCTGACATCTCTTGTTCTGTCCTCCACTTTTTTCCCACGCTCAATTACAATCGGAGCGTACCCGCAGCATGATAAAACCAGTGCCGAAAACAATCCGGCAGGCCCGGCACCGATTACTACAGGACGTTTACTCATCTTATTACCTTTTGGCAGATTGTATACATACCGTTCGGCTATACTCGCCTTTTTATTTCTGCAATTATTCAAAAGCTTTTTTTCATTGCCGTTTACCTTAACATCAAGAGTAATGTTAAAATGCACATCGCTCTTTTTTCTTGCATCAACAGATTTTTTATAAATTTCGATTTTCAAAATATTGTTCTCATCTGTTCTTAAAGCCTTGGCGGCAGTTGATAAAAGCGAACTCTCGCTGTAATCAAGCGGCATTTTCAAATCAGGTATTCTTATCATTTGCAATGCCTCCGTTAAATCTCTTTTTTGCCGACCTTACCGTTGCGCCTGCACAAACAAGCGCACTTGTCCATGCCCAATGCAGGTTATATCCACCGCATATACCGTCAATATCAACGGCCTCGCCTATGCAGTATACATTCGGATATTTCTTAATTTCCAAAGTATTCCGGTCAAGCTCATGCGCACTTATGCCGCCGGCAGTAACCTGCGCATTATCCCATTTTGAAGGGCCTGCCGGAGTAAATCTCCATGATTTCAAGCAGTGAGCAAGATTCAATAAATCATCATTGTCAAGCGTCTTTGCGTCACTGTCAAGAGGAACTTCAAATCCGCTCTCTTTATATATTGCAATTCCCAATCTCTTGTTTACAAGACCGATAAAATACTGCTCCACAGTGATTTTTTCAATATTATCTCTGCGCCATTTAAGCAGTTCAAAAAGCTCGCCTTCAGCCATATCGGGGAATAAATCTATATCAATAAGTATTTTTGCAACCTTTTTTCCGTCAGCCGTGCCAAGTGCAAAAAACTCGTTTATATATCTCGAAAGCTGAAAAATACATATGCCCGAAAGCGCATTTTCCGTGATTTGAAGCTCTCCGTACTCCGTTTTGAGCATATCTCCGTCAGCTATAAGCGATGCGGCGCATTTACACCGTATTCCCTTTAGATTCTTCAGCCGTTTGCCCTGTACATATACGGGGCAAAGTGACGGGAACGGTTTATTTACAGTTATTCCCATTGAGCGCAAAAGCCCAAATCCGCTGCCGTCCGAGCCGAGCGACGGGGTCGCCATGCCTCCGAAAGCCATTATCACATAATCGGAACGATATTCACCGCTGTCGGTTACAACGGCATAATCGCCGTTTTCTGCTTTTACTCTATTTACCGCTTCTCCGCATTTTACTACTACGGATTTTTCGCCTTCAAGCTTTATAAGCATACAGTCAAGCACAGCACTTGCCTGCCTGCTGTACGGATATATTCTTCCCTCGGAATCGGGCGTGCAGTACAGCCCGTATCTCTTGAACTTACCGGCTATATTCTGTGCATTGTACTTTTGAAGCAAGGTATCGGCACATTGCGCAAAGCTTCCGCTGTAAAAGGCTCCTCCCGATTTCTCGTTGCTTAGGTTGCACTTTCCGTTTCCGGTTGCCAAAAGCTTTCTGCCAATCCTGTTTTCCTTTTCAAAAACGGTAATTTGGGCATTTATTCTTTCTTTTTTTAATAAATCGGCGGCAGTCATTGCATAAAACAGCCCTGACGCGCCGCCGCCTATAACAGCTATATTGATTTTTTTCATGCTACCACTCCTGCCGATGGTATTGAGGTAAATCTGCTCAGCTAAACAGAGATGCAATTACCGCCAAGCCTCCGTAAGATACTATTGACATTATAAGTCCTGCGGCAACTATACCGAGAAAAATACTTATAAAAGCGTCCTTCACGTTGATTCTGAACAGGGAAGCTACAAGCGAACCCGTCCATGCACCCGTTGTGGGCAAAGGAACCGCAACAAACAAAAACAAACCGAATCTTTTGTATTTATTAACCTTTTTAGAGCCTTTGTTTGCCTTTTCTTCAAGCCAAAGAACTATTTTTTTCATTCTGGTTTTTTTCATCCATGCAAGTATTTTATCTATAAACAACACAATGAACGGTACCGGAAAGGCATTTGCGAGCATACACACAGGCAGGGCTATACGCCAGTCAACACCTAAAATGGCAGCCGCTATTATGCCGCCTCTGAGCTCTAAAATAGGCAGCATGGATAAAAATGCGACAATCAAAAGCGGCGGAAGTCCGCCAAGCCAGCCCACAAGTGTATTAACAATATTCTCCATATATTATCCTCCGTATCTGTTTGTACAATTAATATGCGGGCATACCCGTTTAATCTACCGGCTTTGACCGCTCTCTATAAAAACTATATGTAGATTTCTATTCTATAATTATGTAAGCAACAGAGCAAAAATGTTACCTATTGATTTTCAAATATTTCATCTATTGATTTACAGTCACCGTTGGCAATAAGATAATGGTCTATAAGCGTGACGTTTATACGCTTAAGTTCATCACGTACCTTTTCTGTCATATCCACATCTGATTGTGACGGAAACAATATCCCGCTTGGATGATTATGCGCTATTATCGCAAGGCGACAGCTTGCAGTTGCATATACACGCTTCACTATTTTTT
>CADBRB010000167.1 GCA_902796955.1 uncultured Ruminococcus sp. | reverse complement strand
TTTTTCCAAACTTCTTTTGGTCTATCTTGACAAATCTGCCTGAAAGTCCCTCTGCCGGAGTAGCTATCAGGGAGAAGTTAAGACCGTACTTAGCGGTTGCCTCGTCCATACGCTTTCTCATATGAGAGATTATCTCAAGACCGAGCTTTTGGCTTTCGGCACTTTCGCCGTGATGCTTGCCGGTAAGAGCCTTAAGGCACTCTGCCAGACCGATAAATCCGATTGTGAGCGTACCGTGCTTCAAAACCTCTCTTATCTCATCGTCCGGGCCGAGCTTGTCGGAGTCAATCCATATGCCCTGTCCCATAAGGAACGGGAAGTTGCGTACGTGCTTTCTTGCCTGAAGCTCAAATCTTTCAAGAAGCTGGTCGATTACCAAATCAATCTTTTCGTCAAGCTGCTTATAGAAGAAATCTACGTCATGGTCGCTCAATATAGCAAGACGAGGGAGGTTAATGGACGTAAAGCTGAGGTTGCCTCTGCCTGTAACTATCTCTCTTGATTTATCGTAGTTATTGGCTATCACTCTTGTACGGCATCCCATGTATGCGCACTCTGTTTCCGGTCTGCCGGGCTTGTAATACTGAGCATTGAACGGAGCGTCAAGGAAAGAAAAGTTCGGGAACAATCTCTTTGCGCTTACTCTGCAGGCGAGCTTGAACAAGTCGTAGTTCGGGTCTTCCTTGTTAAAGTTTATTCCCTCTTTTACCTTGAATATGTGTATGGGGAATATCGGGGTTTCTCCATTGCCAAGACCGCTCTCGGTGGCAAGCAGAACATTCTTTATAACCATACGTCCCTCAGGGGTAGTATCCGTACCGTAGTTGATGGAGCTGAACGGTATCTGTGCGCCTGCTCTGGAGTGCATTGTATTCAGATTGTGTATAAGAGCCTCCATAGCCTGATATACGGCTCTGTCGGTTTCTTTATTGGCATGATTGAAGGCAAACTGCTGTATTTTATCAGCCATTTTCTCGCCGTACTTATCATTGAGGAGCTTTAACTCCGCCGCCATATAAATCTCGCCGTCGTCAAGCTTCGGCGTACTTCCGCTTACGCTCTCTGCCGCATCGGCAAGGATTCTGCCTGTTTCTATACCGTTTTCATCATCTGCGAGCAGTTCGATGGCTCTTGCAAGGTTCTGCCTGTAAACTCTGCGGTACGTTTTTGCAACGCCCTTTGCCATACCGTAATCAAAGTTAGGTATGCTCTGACCGCCGTGCTGGTCGTTCTGGTTGGATTGAATTGCTATACATGCAAGTGCAGAGTAGCTTGCAATATCGTTAGGCTCACGCAGGAAGCCGTGACCTGTTGAAAATCCGCCGGTGAAGAGCTTGTCTATATCAATTTGACAGCAGGTTGTTGTCAAAGTCAAAAAGTCCAGATCATGGATATGTATATCGCCGTCACGGTGTGCCTTTGCATGGCTCGGATTGAGTATAAACATCTCATAAAACTGCTTTGCGCCCTCAGAGCCGTACTTAAGCATTGTACCCATTGCGGTATCGCCGTCTATATTGGCGTTCTCACGCTTTATCTCGTTATCCTTTGCGGACTTGAACGTCAAATCCTCATAGGTTTTCATAAGGCGTGTGTTCATTTCTCTTATTCTTGTTCTTTCCTGCCTGTAGAGTATATATTCCTTTGCTGTTTTGGCATGACCCTTTTCGATAAGCACCTTCTCAACAGCATCCTGAATCTGCTCTACCGTAGGAGTTGTAAGATTTTCGTCCTTTTCGAGCTGGTCGCATACGTCAACAGCAAGCTCTTTGGCTACTTCGTAGTCGTCGCCTCCTATAGATTGAGCCGCCTTGTATATTGCCGTGACTATTTTGTCTATATCAAATGCCACTGAGCGTCCATCACGTTTTACAATAGATTGTATCATAATACTTCCTCCTGTTTTATCCTCAACACTATATATAGTGGTCGTTCTCGCCAACGTATAATAGTATACCTTAATCCGTTTATTTGTGTCAATGTGCATATTGACGATTTTTTTCTATTCTTTTTGTTCAAAACAAGGTATTTAGCTGTTTTTACATAGAAAAAAGACTTTTTCGATTTATAGCACTTGATTTTTTATTTAACACTAAATTTAGTATAAAACTAAGAATAGTTATTATTATTGCGTAGAAGAAAAATAAGAAAAAAATTTTTTCTTATTTGTGCTTCAGCAGATAAAATCAATGAAAACAAGATGTTTTTTATTTAAAAGAATTAAATGCAATTAAGTTAGTTAATTGAGCTTTTAGACAAATAAATTTTGAGTATAATACACTATGTTTATACATATAGTATGCCTATCCGTACAAAAACACAATATAAGTCCATAAAATGGTGCAAAAAAAGCGTTAAATCATATGCAGATACACAATTTAACGCTTTAAAGTTGATTTTCTATCTATATAAATCTATATCTTGTGGTGGGATAAGTTAAGTAATAGGTAATAGTGAAGAGGGAAGAAGTGGTGGTTATACAATGATTGCATCCGTTGAATAAAACTTTGTCATTATTCTTTTTTGCGCTTGAATGTGAATACGCAAACACCTGTAATAAATGCTACTGCAACAGCTATTCCTACTATCCATATATATGTGTTGTAATCGGCAGGTGCGTATGTATTTACTGATGAGATGGGCATTTCATGTAATGGCATATCCGGTCCGGTATACGGTATCAAATCGTATCGTCCCGGATTGTCATAGACGTTTATGGGGTAGCTTCTTTTTTTAGTCGGGTCAAATGCGGAAGCTACCGTAACTGTCAGCCTTGTGGCAGTTTCATCGGGAGCGGCATATATCTTGCCCTCATTGGATATATATGTGCCGCTGCTCATGTTGCCGGATATACTCCACAGTAAGCTTTCGTCAGCACCGTTCATCGCTTTTACCTTGCCTCTGAGCTGTAAATAATCGTCTTTTCTCACATACATACGTGAATAGAGCAGATATGCGTCGGTAACATACTTTCTGTATTTCTTGTCAATATAAAGGTGAGAAACAAGCTTTTTATTTATTCTGTCACGGAACTGTACCGAGCATATGCCTTCAAGTGATGTGTATGCTCCGCCTATCTTATTCGCATCGGCAGCACCGAGAGTTTCGGCTATGTATACGGCATCGGTGTCGGTTTCGGAATAAACCGTAACGGCAGGCGAGCCGAATGAAGAGTACAAATCCAGACTGCCGCTGAAAACGCTGAACTTACCGTACAATGCTCTAAGCTGAGGCATATCATCAATGTTTTCAACATATCTGTCGCCAACCTGTATTGCCTCACCTACGGATTGAACTATAACCGTAGGCCCGTCCACAGTAAGCTCTACCTTAGATGAAATGCTGTCCTTATCGCCCAAAACATGGATTCCCTTAGCCTTTTTGGACTCGCTCAATTTCATAGATGAATAGTCCCCTGTTTCGTACCCCTGCATATAGTATTTATGTATTGTAAGTGTGCCTGAACCGGTAATTTTAAGATTGCCCTTTACCGTGATAATGGCATTTCCGCCGCCGCTTTGCTCAAAAAGATTTTTGCCCACAACGTTTATTTCCAAATCCTTACCGATGTTGGAATATATATAATGACCGTAATTCATGTTATCTAACGTCAATACACCGGACTTTGAGTTTTGCCTGTACGAGAAGCCCAAACCGGATGTTGTTTTAACATTTCCGTCATTATCTACAATTACCGTTCTGCCCTGATCCGAGCCGATTACAAGCAATCCCATGTCATCCGGCTCAACCTCGGCAAATACATATACCTGCGAGGCAAGCACCAGCATGATTATCGAAATAAAAATAGATAATGCTCTTACTGCGTTTGATTTCCGTTTCATAATATATCCTCCTTTTTAATGTAATACCGACTTTTGACAAGAATAAAGCTTTATCAAAATTCAGTATAAGACGTCCTTTTAACTGCTTATATGTATTTTTATTGTAGCATAGTAATGAAAAAAATAAAAGGGGTAAAATCTAAATTTTGCAAGAATTATACTCATGCCTTATTGAAAGCAAACTTAGCTTAGCAATGCTAATTTCAGCAAGGCAAGGCTCAGTCGGACAGCGTCCGCCTGCACGTTGTATACTTCTTATAGCAGGCAATAGCTTTATCCCATGCACCTGACCGCATTTGCAAATAAGGCAGTGGAATATTTCAATAATCAATTACGCAACTTTAACGCTCTCTTTGCGTCAAACATAGGTCTGCAAGCTCAACAGGATAAATTAGCCTTGAATTTGGCGGGCGATTAATATATAATGATTATATATTATGAGGAGGAACGGCTTTGTCAGGGATTCTGCCCGTAACAAGCGCCGATATCGCAGAATGATAAAGTTAAATAAACAAAAGCAAAAGGTTTTGACAGAGGATACGGTTTGTATAAATTGCCCGAAGGAGCTTTTGAAAATCAAATTAGATGAAGCTCTTGAGTGCCAAATACAAAACAGAGAAAACACCGATAAAGGCTTGTCGGGTGAATATATAACCGCAGACAAGCTGTATAAAATCAAATACAGATACCGCCGATATGAGCCGGATACTGCAAATACGATGGATGATTATTACATTCTTGCAGAGCTGAATAAAAACGGTAAGAATACCGATCTGCATTATATGTTTATTTCAGACAGCGGTAATTCCATATACAGAAAAATAATAGGTGTGATTTGCTGTCTGTTTTCAGCATGGATGATGTTTTACGCCTATTCATCCGGCAATTTCGGCTGGATGCTTTTTGTGATAATGTTTGCTATATTTCTGTGCGGCATACTGTTGTGTATGGCGAAGGGCGACGACAGACTTGACGCAGATAATCTGCCTGAACTGTTCAAACAGGTAATCGACGATATAAATAACAGCCTGTAAATTAAATTTACGGCAAAATTTTAACGAAGTCATGCTTGACTGTAAAACGATACTGTGCTATCATCATTTTTGCATAAACACCCTCTGCAAAAGTCAATTAATGCAGTAATATGTTTGAGCAAAAGTTGAAGCCTTTTCTTAACCGAACCGGCGAAATCAAAAAGCACATATTATAAATAAAATAAGGGAGTAGTAAGATGAGCTTTTATTTAAAAGAAACAAAAGACGTAATCAATGAGTTAAACTCAGACGCAGAAGGACTTACCTCAGATGAAGCTGAGCGAAGGCTTGAAGCAAACGGAAAAAACAAACTGCCGGAGGGCAAAAAGACCTCTAACCTTGTCAGGTTTTTAAAGCAGCTTTCAGATCCTATGATAATAGTATTGTTGGCTGCCGCTGCGGTTTCATGCATTACATCTATATATGCAAACGAATCCTTCGCAGATGTATTCATTATACTCTTTGTTGTTATTTTGAACTCTGTCCTGGGAGTTATACAGGAGAGCAAGGCCGAAAAAGCCATTGACGCTTTGAAGGAAATGACCGCCGCTACTTCAAAATGCCTGAGGAACGGCGAAATCGCCATGATAAAGAGCGAGGATCTCGTTGTAGGTGATGTAATACTTTTAGAGGCAGGCGACGCTGTCCCCGCAGACGCAAGAATAATAGAGTGTGCATCTTTAAAGGTGGAGGAAGCCGCATTAACGGGAGAATCCGTAGCTGTTGACAAAACAGACAGAGCGCTGACACTCGGTAATCAAAAGGATATTACACTCGGTGACAGAAAAAATATGGTATATATGGGCAGTACAGTGGTTTACGGCAGAGGCAAAGCCATTATTACCGGTACGGCTATGGATACCGAAATGGGTAAGATAGCAGACGCACTTACAAAAGCGGAAGATGAATCTACCCCGTTACAGATAAAGCTGGCACAGTTAAGTAAAGTACTTACGGTACTTGTGCTTGGCATATGTGTTTTCATTTTTGCTTTCGGATTTATAAAGAGCGGTCAATTTACATTGCCCGTTGCAATAGATATGTTTATGATAGCTGTAAGCCTTGCTGTTGCGGCTATACCGGAGGGATTGGCTGCCGTTGTTACCATAGTGCTTTCCATAGGCGTAACCAAAATGTCAAAGAGAAATGCCGTTATACGTAAGCTTACTGCCGTTGAAACACTCGGCTGCACACAGGTAATATGCTCCGATAAAACCGGTACGCTTACTCAAAATAAAATGACTGTTGTTGAGGATTACTCCACAAATCAAAAGCTTCTTGCAACTGCAATGGCTCTTTGCAGTGATGCAGAGCTGGATGAAAACGGCGAAGCGGTGGGAGAACCCACTGAATGCGCTTTGGTTAACTTTGCCAACAAGGTCGGTCTGCCTAAGGGTGAGCTTAAAAAGAATATGCCGAGAATCGGAGAAGCTCCGTTTGACTCAATGCGCAAGATGATGTCTACTGTACATGAAATGGGTGGCAAGTTCATTCAGTATACAAAGGGCGCACCTGATGAATTGCTGAAGCAATGCACAAAGTATGTGGATGACGGCGCACTTAAAGATATGACAGATGAAAAGCGCAAGGAGATACTTGCACTGAACAAGTCGCTTGCGGATAAAGCACTCAGAGTGCTGGCGGCGGCATGCAGAGATTACAGTGAAAAACCGCAGAGTTTTGAACCGTCCGACCTTGAAAGCGAGCTTGCATATATAGGACTTGTCGGTATGATAGACCCGGTAAGACCTGAGGTAAAGCCGGCTATTGTGGAATGCAAGGAAGCGGGTATTCGCCCTGTAATGATAACAGGCGACCATAAGGATACCGCAGTTGCCATAGCAATGGAGCTTGGCATTATAGACAGCCCTGCGCAGGCAATAACCGGAGCAGAGCTTGATGAAATCAGTGATGAGAGATTTTATTCCGAAATAGAGAACTATTCGGTATATGCAAGAGTACAGCCCGAACACAAGGTAAGAATTGTGAAGGCGTGGAAATCTAAGGATATGATTACCGCCATGACAGGCGACGGCGTAAACGATGCACCGTCCATAAAGGCCGCCGATATCGGTGTTGGAATGGGCATCACCGGCACCGATGTTACAAAAAATGTTGCCGATATGATACTTGCCGACGATAACTTTGCCACTATAGTATCTGCAGTTAAAGAGGGCAGACAGATTTACGACAATATCAGAAAGGCTATTCAATTCCTGCTTTCTTCTAACCTCAGCGAGGTTTTGGGAATATTCGTTGCTACTGTACTCGGCTTTACGCTTTTGAATCCCGTACACATTCTCTGGATAAACCTTATTACGGATTCTTTGCCTGCACTTGCTTTAGGCATGGAAAAACCGGAAAAGAATATAATGAAACGTAAGCCCCGTCCTTCCACCGACGGTATTTTCTCCGGCGGACTGGGTATAGACGTTATATATCAGGGAATAACAGTTGCAGCTTTAACCTTGTTTGCATATTTTACAGGTATATTTATGGAAACCGGCTCATGGGCAATAGCACAGAGCAACGATGGAATTACAATGGCGTTTTTAACCATGTCTATGGCGGAAATCTTCCATTCGTTCAATATGCGCTCACAGCGTGAATCTATATTCTCGCTGAAATCACAGAACTTCTTCCTGCTTGGCGCAATGGCACTTGCGTTGATATTGACCACATCTGTCATCTACATTGCTCCTGTTGCAGATTTGTTCAAATTCTCTACAATATCGTTCAGGGAATACGTTACTGCCTTAGGTATAGCGTTCCTGATTATCCCGATAGTGGAAATCGTAAAGCTTATACAGCGTATAAAAGGCAAAAACAAAGAAGGCTGAAACGTACCTTTGCATTGCAGACGTAGCTTACAGCGCAAAGCAACAAGCACTCACGAACCAAAAGTGAACAGATAAAAGACATAAATAAAAGTCCCGAACTGCAAAAAGCCGTTCGGGACTTTATTTATCGGTTTTGCCAATATTTCAAAGTGATATGCGATATGGATTCTTAATACTAATCTCATATTGAAGGCAGACAAAGATTTATAAGAATGATTTTCGCAAATTCAAGTCTGTTTTCAGTCAGAAATTAGTATAAAAATCTCCGTGCCATATTCACGTGGCACGGAGATTAACAGCTTATCCTCCTACTACAACCTCATACTCACCGTTACTTTCTACCTGAATAAGCGTGCCGCCGTCCGATGAATCGGGTACGGTATTTGACGGAGAATCGGTTGAATCTCCTGATACCGGCGGCTGTGACGATACGACATCTCCGTCGCTCTCGACTATAACCTGATATTCAGAGTTACCGCTTATGATATTGCCGTTTTCGTCAACGGTTATTACCTGCTCTCCGCTTCCCTCTGTGTATTCATAAATATTATCCGGCAGATTTGACAACGATATCTGTTCTATGTATTTGCCGCTGAACGAAAAAGTCAGCTCATAATCACTCAATTTATAAGTCCAGTTGGTTAGTCCGGCAGACTCGTCATTTTCCTTATATCTTGACGCACCGTACGCTTCCTTGACCATCGCTCTGGTGTCGCCTACACGTATGTCCCTGTCGGTAACATAATAGGGATTTGTGGTGATTATCAGGTTTGCGCCGTATTCGTTAGGCTCTCTGCCAAACTTTTCATAATCTATTGTAGTCATTGTAATAGAAGTATATGTATACTCATAGACCTCCATTTTATACTGCTTGTCCTCTTGGCTTGCATCGGTACTCTTTAATACAATGTTGTGAGGTGTTGTACTCTTAAGAGTTTCGTTCTGTGCAATAGCTTCAGGATTAAGCCAGCCGTCCAATTTCAGATAAACATAGTTTTTGTCTACATGCAGACGAAAATCGGATTCGTTTAAAATCGGTATTTTTTTAGGTGCTTCTTCTTTCTTACAGCCCGCAAGCGGTAAAATAAACATCAATAGTGCTAAAACAAAGCATAGTTTTTTCATAGATTACATCCTTTCTTTTAACTGTTTTTTTGTTCTTTGTTTTCTGTAAAGTATTTGCAATGCTGTGCAAGACAACACTTATCGCATTTGGGCTTGCGTGCGTCACATACGGCTCTGCCGTGCAATACCATCCTGTGACAAAAATCGTTTGACTCGGCAGGCGGCAGAATATCACGCAGTATTTTTTCTATTTTTGCGGCATCCTTGCTGTTATGAAATCCGAGCCTCGATGTAATCCGTATACAGTGCGTATCCACTACAACGGCAGGTTTTTTAAATATATCTCCCACTATAAGATTTGCAGTTTTTCTTCCCACTCCGGAAAGTGTGGTAAGCTCCTCTATGGTTGAAGGCACTTCGGAATTGAAATTCTCTCTGAGTTGCCTGCACATATTGACTATATCCTGTGCCTTTGTTTTGTAAAATCCGCATGAATATATATATTTTTCTATCTGCGAAGCATCTGCATCGGCAAAGTCATCAACGGTTTTATAGCGTTCAAACAAAGCCGGAGTTACCATATTCACACGCATATCGGTACATTGTGCGGCAAGTCTGGTTGCTATAAGGAGCTGGAGCGGATCGGTATATTCAAGAGAACACAATGCCTCCGGATATTCTTTTTTTAACAGTTCTACTATTATTTTTGCCTTTTCTTTATCATCCATATCTATTAATGTAAACCTATTTGGGTTTTTCCGTCCTTTCGATTAAAAATCATTGCATATGCAACGTATACGGTATATAATGTTGATACTGATTTATAAGGAGCTTGTTATGTATAAAAACGTGATTTTTGATTTTTACGGCACTCTT
>CADBRB010000166.1 GCA_902796955.1 uncultured Ruminococcus sp. | reverse complement strand
GGCCATTTGGTGGGGACAACAGGGCTCGAACCTGTGACCCCCTGCTTGTAAGGCAGGTGCTCTCCCAGCTGAGCTATACCCCCAAACCATGTTGCTTTGAATTATCTCTCAGCAACATTAAATATGATACACTAAACTGACGCATTTGTCAATACCTTTTCTAAATTTTTTTTAATTATTCATCAGAAAATCCCACAAATTTATACAAAATCTCTACACATTCTCATTTTGGGACGCTTCGGCATTCTTTTCCGCAATAATCTCTTCGAGCTGTTTTTTGGTAAAGCGATAATTTTTATTGCAGAAATGGCAGTTTGCACGAGCATAGCCCTTTTCGTCCGCCAAGGCTCTAATCTCATCGTCAGGCATCATCTTTATGGTATTTACAACCTTTTCTCTGCTACATTTGCATATATAATTAATCGGAATCTCGTCAAGTACCTCAACCTCAAAGCCGTCAAGCGCAATTTCACACATTTTTTTAACATCATAGCCCTTTGCAAGCATTGTTGTAACCGGCTCAAGCACGGATATATTCTTCTCAAGTCTTGTAATCGCTTCGTCATCTGCGGCAGGCAAAAGCTGTATGAGCAAGCCGCCCGCAAGCAAAACCTCTCCATCGTCCTTATCAAGCAAAACACCAAGTGCGCACACAGTTGGAATCTGTTCGCTCAGAGCATAATAATTAGCAATATCTTCGGCGATTTCACCGGAAACAAGCTCAACATTGCCAAAATAAGGCTCACCGGAGCCATAGTCACGCATTACGTTAAGTATGCCGTTTTTGCCTACAGCCTTTGAAACATTGAGTTTTCCGTTTTCGTACCGTTCGGTTTCCACTGCAGGATTAGATACATATCCCCTGCAATTACCGTTACTGTCCGCAACTGCTATAACCGCACCAATCGGGCCGTCGCCGTTCACCCTCAATGTGATGCTTGCCTCTTTTTGCTTGAGCTGTGCGCCCATTACAGAAGCCGCCGTGAGCAGTCTGCCGAGTGCCGCAGTGGCAACAGGCGAGGTTTTATGAAGCTTTTTTGCGGTATAAACTATATCTGTGCTGTCTATGGCAGACGCCATAATAGAGCCGTCTTTTGTAATACATCTTATTATTTTATCCATATTCGGTGCGAAAAATTTCGCTTTTCATCCTTTCAATTATATTATATTTTATGCTATCTTTCAAAAAATGTTCCAGGGTCTATTATATGCTTAGCTACATAAAAGACCCTTTCCGTCTTATCAATCGGTGCATCAAAAGTAAGCTCAGCAAATCTGTCAAGCACCGTAAATCCCGACTTTTCCAGCATTTGAGTAATTTCGTCATCGGAGTACGCTCTTTCCTTAAAGCTTTCACTGCTACGGTAATAGCTTTGGTCAATTTTTTCAAAAAAGTCAAGAACTATCTCCACAGTCACACCGTCATTGGCCAAAAAATTTTGCCAGACGCAATAGATATCCTCTGTGTCATACACAAACGTATTGTTAGCCAATATATTTGTATGCTTGTATACGGTATTTACGTCAAAAATAAACAGACCGTCCTTTTCCATAAAGAAAGATACCTTATCAAATGCCGCCTGAACATCCTTTGCCTTGTGCAAATGATTTATGCTGTCGAGCGCACAAATACAGGTGTTGATAGTACCATACAGGTTGAGCGTTTGCATTTTTTGCATCAAAAACAGTATGCTCATACCCTCATCGAACATTTTTTTTTTTTTTTTTTTAAGCATTTCGGGCGAAGCGTCAATTCCGTAAATATCCAGACCACGCTTTGCAAGCTCTATTGTAAGACTGCCCGTACCGCACGCTAAATCGAGCGTTATGCCGGATTTTACCCCATAACGCTCGATAATTTTGCAATAGTATTCTGCCCACTTCGGATAATCCACATTTTTAGTAAGGCTATCGTAATAATCAGCAAAATAATTGTATGACATTACTTATTTTCCTCACTCTCAGCAACCTTTTCACGTTCTTCCTCAGCTCTGATTCTGTCAAAAACAAGCTGATATCCGTCACAACCGTATGTAAGTGAGCGATTCACTCTGCTTATAGTTGCAGTGCTTGCTCCCGTTTTTTGCACGATCTCGCTGTAAACTCGCTTTTCACTCAGCATTTTTGCAACAACAAGTCGTTGAGAAATTGATTTTATCTCCGGAACTGTACATAAATCCTCAAAAAAGCCATAGCACTCATCCATATTTCTCAGAGCCAGTATTGCCTTGAACAAAAAGTCAACATTATCATCTTTGATTTTATAATTCATGATATTCACCAAAATTTTCCTCTTTAATTTTGAAAACAGTATCATGGCATATCAAAAATGCCTAAGGCAAGCTTTAAACAAATTTACAAAATTGTCTTGCCACTTTCACATTTTATCACATTAAATCGTAAAAGTAAATAGAACTTTTGAATCTATTATAAATAAATTCAATATCACAATACAATTTCTTTTAACTCTGATAAAGCAGTGATTCGATATGTACACAAGCTACAGTCCTTAAAGCTGCCGTTTTCGTCCAATAAACACGTATCTATGCCGGCATTTATTCCTCCCATGATATCAGAACTTACCGAATCGCCAACCATAAGAACTTTGTTTTTGTCTATATCGCCTAAAAATCTAAAAATATAATCAAAAAATTCTACATTAGGCTTTTGATAGCCTATTGTTTCAGGAATAAACATTGCTTCTATATACTCGTTCAATCCAGAATGAGAAAAACGGCTGTTTTGCACGGCGGTCAATCCGTTAGTCGCTATGAAAAGTCTGCACTTCTTCGATAAGCACTCACATATTTCCATTGCTCCGTCCTTGACAAAACCACACTTTGCAAGCTCATCCATATAACACTCGCTTAAAATCCTGCCGTCACCTGATTTGTTTATTGCATTAAGAAACCTTGTAAATCGTTCTACCTTAAGTTTTTCACGCGTAATCTCATTTTTTTCAAGCATTTTCCAAAGCGATAAGTTGATTTTACTGTAAATCTCTATATCCTCATTTTTAATTAGTATATCATTTTTATTTAGTGAATTTACAAGTGCGACTCTTTCCGCTCGTTTAAAATCCAGCAATGTATCATCAGCGTCAAACAAAATAATGTCATATTTCATATTCAAACCCACCATAAATCAAACACTTTTTCTTATTAAAAAATCAATTTTAAATTCGCTCATGTTTTTATAGTATTAAGCATAATTACTCCTATAGTTTTGCAATGTGAACAGGCTTTCTCTAACACCTTGCAAATATACAGGACGCAAACATCAACTTATTTTCTGCACCTTCTGCCACATAACCGAGTTCAAAAGCAAAGCATAGCAATGATAAGCCATATAATGATTGTTGTTAAACAAAGCTCTCAACGTTTTCATTATATATGTCAACTCTGACAATTTCAAAATCAGCTTCAATATCAAAGAATTTTTTCAAAGCGTCAACTATCAGCTTCGGATTAACATTTGTCATGCTTCCGGCAGGCAAAATGACATCAATATTTACATAGCTTTCGCAGTTTTTAATGTCAAACTTACAGATATTTTCCTTTAAATCAACCTCTTTTATGCCTGCCTTGGATTTTTTGTCCATCATAATTTCGTCCATTGCAAACAATTCACGCACCTTTTCATAAAGCTCATCTGTATTTACCGTGTCACAACTGAGTTTAAGATTAAAAAGTGCATAGGTTATTCGTGCGGGCTTCATCACCTGCTCGGTCACATCATAAACAGTAATACCACCAGGCAGGCACTTATTGAGTCTGTCCTTAACCTCGTTCAAATCCATTTCATCATCTAATAACTTAAAATCCATTGACTCCCTAAGCCCGCTAAAGCCAAGTGAAAGCGGTAAAGCGAACGTTATAAACGGGTGAGGATTAAAACCCTCAGTATACCATATGGGTAATTTTGCCATGTGTATAATTCTTAGCATATTTCTGTTTAAATCCAAGTGGGAAATATACTTAGCCGTACCCTCTTTTTTAAACCATACTCTGACGTTTCTCAACGCAGATGCCTCCTTTCCACTTGCCAACACCGCAATTTGAGCATTTCTGTCTGCAATTCGGAGTAGTCGCCGCTTCATAAGCCTTTTTGCATTCTGAAATTAAAAATTCCTTTGTAACACCGTAGTCAATATGATCCCAAGGCAACAGTTCATCAAAGCTTCTGCGTCTGTTTGCATAAAATGCTGTGTCTATACCGCATTGTTCAAACAGCTTCATCCATGCATCAAGGCTGAAACAATCATCCCAGCCGTCAAAATGGAAGCCGTTTTGGCAGGCAATCTCCATAACTTTACACAGTTTTCTGTCGCCTCTTGCAAAAACTGCCTCCAAAAAGCTCGTATCAGCTTCATGGTAATTATAAGTTATCTTTTTAGTGGTAATAGATTTTTTAAGATGCTGCTGTTTTTCGTGTAACTGAGGTATTGTATCCTGCGGTTCCCATTGAAATGGCGTAAACGGCTTTGGGACAAATGATGATGCGCTTACGGTTACACTTACCGCTCTGCCCTTTTGCTTATTGGGATTTCTGTAGTAGGTATCAACCACCTTTTGACCCAATGCCGCTATTTCGGCAACATCATCGAGCGTTTCGGTGGGCAGACCTATCATAAAATAGAGCTTGACCTTGCTCCAACCGCCTCCGAAAGCCGTATCGCAGGTTTGCAAAAGCTCGTCCTCAAATACATTCTTATTTATTACATTCCGCAAGCGTTGACTTCCTGCCTCAGGCGCAAAGGTAAGTCCGCTTTTTCTTACGGTTTTTATTTTAGACATAATATCATCAGTAAAGCCGTCCACACGCAACGACGGCAGAGAAATACTGACTTTTTCCTCGTTAGACCACTTGTTCAGCTGAGTTAAAAGCTCAACAACTCTGCTATAATCGCTTGAGCTGAGTGAGGACAGAGAAACCTCATCATATCCTGTGTTTTTGCACAGTTCACGGCACTGTTTGTCTATTGTGGCAACAGATTTTTCCCTTACGGGGCGGTACAAAAAACCTGCCTGACAAAATCTGCACCCACGTATGCATCCTCTGAAAATCTCCTCTACCGCTCTATCATGGATTATTTCGATAGTAGGTACAACAAAATTATCAGGATAAAATACCTCATCGAGATTCATCATCAATCGCTTGGTTATCTTTGCCGGTGCGCCTTCCTCTGGAGTAAAGCTTTTAATTGTGCCGTCATTGTTATACTCAACGTTATAAAGTGCAGGCACATATACGCCTTGTATTTGCGATGCGGCAATCAAAAACTCTTTTTTGGACTTATTTTCGGCTCTGAACTTCCTGTAAAGCTCTATTACTTCCAAGTCCACCTCTTCACCTTCACCAATAAAGAAAATATCTATAAATTCAGCAAGCGGCTCAGGATTGCAAGCGCACGGCCCGCCGGCAACAACTATATTTTTAAGCTCCGGTCTGTCCTTTGATTTTATCGGTATTTTTGCTAGTTTAAGCATATTCAGTACGTTTGTGTAGCTAAGCTCATATTGCAGAGTAAAACCTATAAAATCAAAGTCGGTTATAGGGTCGCCGCTCTCTAAACCATAAAGCGGAATATTCCGCTCTATCATCAGCTCTTCCATGTCTATCCAAGGGGCAAATACACGCTCACACCATATATACGGCACAGTATTGAACTGACTGTAGAGTATTTTCATACCCAAGTGCGACATTCCAACCTCATATACATCTGGGAAGCAAAACGCAAAACGTACATCTATGTCCTTTTTATCCTTTATCACACTGTTTAGTTCTCCGCCAACATATCTTCCCGGCTTTTGAACCTTAAGCAGAATCCTCTCAACTTCCTTACTATACATAATTCCTCCGCATTTCGCAGATTTATTCTGCGATTTAAAGCTAAAATTTTTGATATGTATATAATAACAAAAAAAATCAGATTAAGCAACCATAAAATCAACCCTTTAATAATACTAAGCAAATTAGATAACAAGATGTTATCAAATAGCTGTAATTATACATATGGTTTATTAACATAATTATACTTATTGTAAATAATACTGTAAGAATTACAAATGATATAGATTTTAAAAGACTTTCGGCAGTCTTAGGTGTTAAAAAGCCACTTAGAACAATAAGGAATATTTCTCCGCCATCTAAATTAAAAACAGGCAGAATATTAAAGACGCCCAAAAAGAGATTGGCGGAAATAAGAGAATTGAGTACTTCTGTATTTAAAATTTTTTTGAAACAGAGCAAAGAAAAAAACAGCAGAAAATTTACAGCGCAGCCGGACGCTGAAATTAAAAGCTGTTTAAATCTGCTTTTCAGGCAAAGCGTAGAATCACTGATAGATGCATTAAAAACAGTAAACCTGATGCTTTTAGGCATACAATCAAAAATTCTCATTGTAAACAAATGTCCTGCCTCATGGCAAAGTGCAGCTATCAATGAATAAAACAATACATTTGCGTCATTAAAAAATGCGCCTGCAGTAAGCAACGCCAAAAGCGGGTAACTAATATACACATTACAGTTTTTCAATTTGAAATTCATCTGTTAATGCCTTTCGGATTATCAACTTATAAAAAGCAAAAGCTTTTTGCACGGCAAAAACCGAGCATTTTAATATTATTTACTTATTAACTAATAAATTTTTATTAGTTAATAATTTTTCATGCGTAAAATCGTTCAATGAGGTCGTACGGATCATAACAAACATCTTTTATTCTGATTTCAAAGTGCAAGTGATTACCGGTTGAATCCCCCGTACTGCCCACTGCGGCAATTATCTCACCCTTTTCAACGTGTTGCCCTTCTTTTACATACAGTTTACTGCAATGAGCATACAGCGTCTTTATATCATTACCGTGATTTATAACCACATAATTGCCGTATGAATCGGATTTTTCAGCAACATCAACATCTCCTGCCATAACAGCATATATATTTTCGCCCTCATCAGCAGCGATATCTACTCCGTAGTGATTTACCCATACGCCCGTTGTCGGGTCGGGACGTCCTCCGAAATATGACGTAAAAACTCCTTTATCAAGCGGCGCAAGCAGATATTCGGAGAGCTTTGGTCTGCCGTCGCTTATTTTATATGTTGGCAGAGCTTTTACCATTGTATCCGTATTCTGTGCAGGGTTCTTTCTAAGATTGTTCATCATGCCGTATACGTCCGTCACAAGCTCGTCATCTGCATCAATATATCTCAATGCAGAAACTCCAAGCGATTCATTCTCCGCACCCAAACGTTGAGAAAGTGTTCTGTCATCCTCCTGCGTGGTAATCAGCGATAAATTTATGTTGTCATAGTACATGG
>CADBRB010000165.1 GCA_902796955.1 uncultured Ruminococcus sp. | reverse complement strand
TTTTGACCGAAACCGCCCTGCGAACACTCAAAAACACCTCTGAATTTACCCTGTGTCCGTCCTTTGCTCCGTCAAGGTCAACCATATGTATCCACTGTGCGCCATGTTTTTCAAACTTCAAGGCTGTTTCCACAGGGTTTTCCGCCACCTTATGTACAGTGCTGAAATCTCCTTTGTACAATCTGACGCAGTTACCGTCTTTTATATCTATTGCAGGCAAAATCACCATATCAAATCCTCCACTTATCAAACAGGTTGTTAAACGCTCACAGTACACCTTTGGTAGAAAGCGGAGTGTTATTATCGGTTTTGGCTGCGGCAACACGCATGGCATGAGCGACCGCCTTAAATATCGCCTCTATCATATGGTGCGAATTTTTACCGTACATGACTTTGATGTGCAGTGTGATGCCTGCATTAAACGCAAATGCTCTGAAAAACTCTTCGGTCATGCACGTATCAAATTCCCCTACCCTCTCCTGAGGGAACTCTGCGTCAAACACTAAAAAAGGTCTGCCGCTTATATCAACGCTCGCCATTGCAAGGCTCTCGTCCATCGGTATAAAGAACGTTCCGTATCTTTCGATGCCCGATTTATCCCCCAATGCCTCATTAAAGGCCTTACCGAGTGCAATACCGGTATCCTCTACCGTATGATGGCAGTCAACATTAAGGTCGCCCTTAACGCTTGCCGTTATTCCAAAGCCGCCATGCACCGCAAAGGCAGTCAACATATGGTCAAAAAAGCCGATTCCGGTGCTGATTTCCACATTACCGCCATAAAGCTCCAGCTCGGTACATATATCGGTTTCTTTCGTTTTTCTCTCAACTTTAACAGACATAGTATCACTCCGTCTTAAAAAATTCACTCAGCCTTTCGAGCAGCTCGCTGTTTTCCTCGGTATTTCCTGCGGTTATCCTTATAAAATCTCCCATATACCTTACCGCTATGGATTTTGTAAGCAAAAACTCATAAATCTCTCTTGCCAAAGGTGTTTTCACAAATACAAAGTTACAGCTTCCCTCTATAATCTTCAGCTTTTCCGGATATGCATTTTCAAGCGTCTTCAAGCTCTCATAAAGTCCTTTTCTGAGGGCTATTAAGCTGTTTTTAGCCTCTTCAAGCCAATCCTTGCTTTCAAAGATTATTCTGCCTATCTCCTGAGTAAGCGTATTTACGTTATACGGCGATTTTACCGCACGCAAAGCATTTGTCAGCGTTCTGTTCGCCACAGCAAAGCCAAGCCTTACAGCGGCGGCACCAACCGCCTTTGAAGCCGTGCGCAGGATTATAAGGTTGCTGTAGCTCTGCACTTCGTCAAGCAGAGATTGCTCCCAAAAATCCATATAAGCCTCGTCAAGCACTACAAGCGCATCAACTCCGCTTATCAGCCGTTTTGCGTCCTCTCTCGTTATTCCCTTCGATGTGGGGTTGCAAGGATTTGAGAATATCACCATACGTGCGCCTGTGTTATTTACCGTGCTTATAAGACCGTCAACATCTATCGTCAAATCATTATTCTTTTCAAATCTCACACATTCCGCCTCACACAGTGAAGAATAGAATGAGTACATTGAAAAATCCGGTAAAACCGTAACTACCTTGTCGCCCCTCATTAAAAACGCCGTCATTATTACCGATATAAGCTCATCTGAGCCGTTGCCGGCAGTAACATAATCAGCGTCTATGCCGTAATAGTCCGCAAACGCTCTGTTCAGTCGTTTAGCCGCAGGATCGGGATATCGGTTAAAGTCTGTTGCGTCTATTACATCATGTACACGCTTTAAAATATAATCCGGCAAATTAAAGCAGGATTCGTTTGCGTCAAGCCTTATTTTATAATTGCCGTCTATAGGGTCATATGGCTTCAAATCCTTTATTTTTTCGTTAAGCTCATACATTTTCGTCAAACCTCACCTTTATAGAGTTTGCATGAGCTGTAAGTCCCTCTGTTTCGGCCATACACACAATATCGTCCTTTTCACGCTTTAATGCGTCCTCGGTATAGTAGATAAAGCTGGACTTTTTAATAAAGCTGTCCACCGAAAGCGGCGAGAAAAACCGTGCCGTACCGCTTGTAGGCAAAACATGATTCGGCCCCGCCAGATAATCTCCGAGCGGCTCCGGCGAATAGTTGCCCAAAAATACAGAGCCGGCATTATCAAGCCTGCCTATATACTCCATCGGGTTGCGTGCGCAAACCTCCAAATGCTCCGGTGCAAGCTCGTTGGCAAATCTCACAGCCTCATCCATACTTCTGCAAACTATTACAGCTCCGTAGTTTTTAAGTGATTCCTCTATTATTTCCGCTCTTTCAAGTGCTTTAACTTGTCTTTCAATCTCATTTACGGTATTTTCGGCTATATTTTCATCGGTTGTAAGCAAAATAGCCGAAGCAAGCCTGTCATGCTCTGCCTGCGACATAAGGTCTGCCGCCAAAAATCTCGGATTTGCGCTGTCGTCCGCAACTATCAGGATTTCACTCGGCCCTGCTATCATATCTATATCCACAATGCCGTACAGCAGTTTTTTAGCCGTTGCAACAAATATATTGCCCGGTCCGACTATCTTATCCACCTTAGGCACGCTCTGAGTACCGTAAGCGAGAGCCGCAACAGCCTGCGCTCCACCTATAAGAAATACCCTGTCAACGCCGGCAACTGCCGCCGCAGCAAGAATATCGGGATTGGCGTTGCCGTCCTTCATAGGCGGCGTCACCATGATAATCTCCTTTACTCCCGCAATTTTTGCGGGTAAGGCGTTCATAAGTACAGACGACGGATAAGCCGCCGTACCTCCGGGAACATAGATTCCCACCCTATGCAGACCTCTTATCCTTTGTCCGAGCATAACGCCGTTGCCCTTGGGGGTAAACCAGCTTTGTACCACCTGTCTTTTATGAAAATCGGCAATTTTATCTGCGGCATTTCTAAGTGCGGCAACAAATTCAGGCTTACATTTATCTGTTGACGCCCGAATTTCCTCTTGCGATATTTCTCTGTTTGCAGGCAATCTGCCGTCAAATTTCAGCGTATATTCATCAACGGCTACATCGCCGTTTTCCTTAACATTTTTAATTATTTCCGCCACAGCTTCGGCAACGCTTTTGTTGTTGCTTTCGCTCCTCGCTCTCAACCCGGCAATCAGCTCTCTTTCGGCCTTGCCGTCTGCCTTAACAATCTGCATCATACTTTCAACTCCGCTTACTGATTTTAATATCACTTTATGTATACGTTACCGCTCCGCACGATTACGCACGGCGGTATAATCTGCCGGACTACTCCTCCCGGCTATGTATTTCCTCTTCCATTCTGTCAGCAAGGTTTTCAATTTCCGCCTTTCTCAGCTTCAAGCTGGCTGTATTTGCAATAAGCCTTGCCGAAACCGGAAGTATGTCCCTTATTACTTCCAGACCGTTTTCTTTCAGCGTTGTACCTGTTTCCACAATATCCACTATAGCGTCTGAAAGCCCCAGCAGCGGAGCAAGCTCCACCGAGCCCTCGATTTTTATTATCTTAACATCCATACCGATACTCTCAAAGTATGTGCGTGTAACCTTAGGATATTTTGAAGCAATGGTTTTCACTCTGTGTCCCTTAAAAAAATCCTCACCCTTTTTGCCTGCAAGCGCAAAGCGGCATTTGCCGAAGCCCAAATCAAGCAGTTCAAAAAATGAGCTTCCGTTTTCAAGTATAGTATCCTTACCCACCACGCCCAAGTCGCACACTCCGTTTTCAACATAGGTGATAACATCTGCCGCCTTTGCAAGAACAACCTCAATTTCACCGCCGCCTATTGGCAGTATAAGCCTCCTGCCTTTATTTTTTACATGGTAACAGTCAAGCCCTATTCTTTCAAAAAGCTCAACCGTATTTTTTTCAAGTCTGCCCTTGGTAAGTGCTATTCTTAACGGTTTCATGGCGTACCTCTTTTATAAATCAAATTCTTGTACTTTATCCGCAACAACATACAGCCTGCGTATGCCCTTGGATACGGCATATTCCCTTGCCTGCTGTTCGGTTTCAAAAACACTGTTTTCACAGCTTACCGAGTCCCTGCAAAGCTGTGCAAAAAGCTTTAACGCCTCGGTTTCATAGCCGTCAACACCGTGTACCAGCACCTGTGCAGGAGCAATTCGTCCGATGTTTTCTTCTCTCTCGCTTATTACTCTTGTAAGCTCGTCTATATTCATACCAAAGCCCGCAGACGGCATGGGGATACCGAAATTATCGAAAAGATTATCATATCTTCCTCCAACGGTAACGGCTTCTCCCGCACCCTCAACATATCCGCTGAAAATCATGCCCGTATAATAATCGTTTTCCTGCACAAGTCCAAGGTCAACCGTAAGCTTATCCTTTAAGCCGTAATTACACAGGCTCATATAAATGGCCTTAAGATAATAAAGATATTCCTCTACCTCTTTACATATACAGATATCCGAAGCGTTTTCAAATATCTCTTCTCCGCCGAACAGCCTCGGCAACGCACGCAGTGCCCTTACAGCCGGAGAAATCCTCAAGCTGTCCAGTATCATATTCAGCGTTGAATAATTCTTTGATTTTATCGCTGTTTTTATATCCTCTTTTATGTCCTCGCTTGCGTCCAGCCTCTTAATTATTGCGCCGAAAAATCCTGCGTGTCCCAGTTCTATTCTGAAATCGTCGATATTAGCCGAAAGTGCCTCCACCGCTGTGGTTATCACGTCAAGGTCAGCTCTTTTGCCGCCTACTCCAACAAGCTCAACTCCGGCCTGATTAATCTCGTTGCTGTTGCCTCTAAGGCTTGGATTATTCCTGTAAATGGGCTGATTATAATATAGTCTTACAGGCTTTCTGGCATCTCTCAATCTTATTGATATCATTCTTGCTATCGGCAGTGTAGAGTCCGGTCTTACCACCATCAATCTGCCTCTGTGGTCGGTCAGCTTAAACATCGCATCCTGTCTGATAGAACAGTTATCCATTGTAAAAAGGTCATAAAATTCCAGGCTTGGGGTAATAACCTCATGAAAGCCCCTCGCTTTAAATATATCGCTTATTCTCTTAATAACCGTTCTATACGATGTACATTCCTCAAAGAGCAGATCTCTCGTTCCCTCCGGGGTAATCTTAATATTCTTTTTCATTAAAATGGGAGCCTTCCCGTTCACCTCTCAAACTTTATGCTATGCTTTAGTATGATAGCACGATAAAGCGATAATGTCAATACCGACAGACCGCCGATATTCATTGTCATATCGCAGTCTGCCGATATCGTTTACTGTTTCTTCTTTGAATTTTCTATGCTTATCGCTCTGTTCTCGCTGAATGTTCTGTTGGCGATTTTGCTTAAGCCGTCTCTGCTTAGCTTATCATTAACCGCTCTGCCTATAAGTATATAGATAACCGCAAAAATCGGGCATCCGAGTATCATACCCACAACGCCGAAAAGTCCGCCGCCCAGCAGTATGCTGAACAGTATCCAGAAATCGGAGATGCCTATTGTTGCACCAAGTATCTTTGCGCCTATAATATTTCCGTCTATCTGTTGCAGTACAAGCACAAACACAGCAAACCAAAGTGCCTCTATCGGATTTATCATCAGCAAAAGGATACAGCTCGGTATAGCCCCTATAAAAGGCCCGAAGAACGGAATGATATTCGTAACACCGACAATAACGCTTATGATAAGCGGATAGTCAAATTTCAAAATCAGCATACCGATATAGCATATCACGCCAATTATAGCCGAGTCTATTATCTTGCCATACACAAATCTGCCTATCATTTTATGTGATAACGTTGCAACCTCCGCTATAAAGCCGTGACTTTTTCTCGGTGTAATCGCATAAATAATTTTTCTGCTCTGCCTTAAAAGCTGTTCCTTTGACACCATCATGTATATGGACACGATAATGCTGATAAGCCAATTATAAAGCGCAGTAGTTACGTTTTTCGTCACATCGAACACAGTTGGCAAAAACGTCTTTGCAACGGTTGAGATTACATCCATCAAATCGCCGCCAGTCACCTTAGCGGTGAGGTCGTTTATCGTCTGGAACAATCCGCTGTTCATATCAACCTCAATGTGGAAGCGCTTCATCGTACTTGTCAAAAAATTTTCAAACGATTGTGCATAGGAACTGAAATTATTAGTCAGCTGATTTGCACTGTCAATAAGCGCAGGCACCAGAATAACCACCAAAAACGCTATAACCATAAAGCCTATTAGATATGCGCATACAAGAGCAAGCGCTTTTCTCAGCTTTAAAGCTTTTGTACCGTCTTTACCTATTTTTGCAAATGCCTTATCCCTTAAAAACATATACGGCTTATTAAGCAGATAAGCAATGGCAAAAGCATATACAAACGGAACAAGTATTCTGTATAAAACCTTCAGCCAATCAAAAAACATACCGATATTTTTAAGTCCCATATAGAGTAAAACGGCGTAAGTTATAAGTATTATTCCACGTCTGAGCTTATGCTCGTTATTGCCGTCACTGCCACTGCTCACGTTATTATCTCTCATATTTTCACATCCTTTTATTATTGCCGATTTTCACGTTCAAAACAAAGAAATCTGACTGCTTTCGGGCAAATCCTTAAGAGCACCCGTAAGCCTTAGTGCCTCTATTACAGACTTTGAAGCCTTTGTTCTTATTTGAAAATCCTCTACAGACATATAGTCGCCGTGTTTACCTGCCTGAGCAAGTCCCTCCGCCGCATTTTCTCCAACACCGGGCAACGATGAAAACGGTAGTCTTATTTTACCGTTTTCCACAAGGAATTTCTTGGCCTCGGACTTATATATGTCTATCGGCAGCAGTTCGATTTTTCTCGCCAGCATCTCATTGACTATCTGCAATGTTGAATACTCAGCATTTTCTTTTGCTGTTGCCGTATTTCCCTTATCTTTTATGTCCTTCATACGCTGTACCACTGCGTTTTTTCCCTTCAAGGCGGTAACTGCGTCAAAGTCCTCGCTTCTCACCGAAAAGTACGCCGCATAATATTCCACAGGCTTATGCACCTTATACCAGCCCAGCCTGAGCGTTGATATCATATATGCGGCGGCGTGCGCCTTGGGGAACATATATTTTATCTTCATACAGGAATCTATGTACCACTGCGGTACATTATGCTCCTTCATAGCCTTCATATGCTCTTCGGTAAGCAGCTTTGTAGCCTTGCCCTTACGCACTATCTCCATTATTTTAAATGCCATTTTCGGCTCTAAGCCCTTATGGAGCAGGTAAGTCATTATGCTGTCACGTGTACCTATAACCTCAGAAATCGTGCATATTTTATCTCTTATCAGGTCTGCGGCATTGTTTACCCAAACGTCCGTACCGTGCGAAAGACCCGAAACCTGAAGCAAATCCGAAAAGGTCTTCGGCTGAGAGTCTATGAGCATTTGCCTGACAAAGCTTGTACCGACCTCAGGCAGAGAAAACGTACCCGTCAATGAATCTATATCTTCAGGCTTAACACCCAGAGCTTCCGTTGATGTAAACAGAGAGATGACCTGCTTATCACTCATGGAAACATCCATTACCGGTATACCGGTATACTCCTCCAGATAATGATATATCGTCGGCACATCATGTCCCAGCTCGTCCAGCTTACAAATAGTATCGTGGATTGAATGGAAATCAAAGTGGGTTGTAATATTATCGGATTTCATATCATTTGCAGGCCTCTGTACGGGGCAAAAATCATATATTTCATTCGTTCTCGGCACTACCACCATTCCGCCGGGGTGCTGTCCTGTTGTTCTTTTTACTCCGGTACAGCCTTCCGCAAGCCTCAGCTCCTCCGCTTTGTGCATGGTTTTACCATGTTCTTCGGCATACTTCTTTACAAAACCTATTGCGGTTTTGTCTGCTATAGTGCCTATAGTACCCGCCTTAAAAACATTCTCCTTGCCAAACAGCGTTTCCGTATATCTGTGCGAAAATGATTGATACTCGCCGGAGAAATTCAGGTCGATATCCGGCGTTTTATCCCCGTCAAAGCCCAAAAATGTTTCAAACGGTATCTCATGACCGTCCCTGTGGTACAGTGTACCGCATTTCGGGCAGTTTTTCTCAGGCAAATCAAAACCGGAGCCGTAGCTTCCGTCCGTAATAAACTCAGAGTTTTTACATTTAGGGCATACATAGTGCGGGCAAAGCGGATTTACCTCCGATATACCCGACATAGTAGCCACAAACGATGAGCCTACCGAGCCTCTGGAGCCTACCAGATAGCCGTGCGCCTCAGAGTCGGCAACCAGCTTTTGAGCAGTCATATACAGCACGGAAAATCCATGCTTTGTTATTGAGCCAAGCTCCCTTTCAAGCCTGTCGTACACTATCGGAGGCAGCGGGTCGCCGTATCTCTCCTTTGCACGCTCCCATGTTATGCGTGTCAAATCCTCCTCGGCACCAGCAATAAACGGCGGGAAGGTTCCCTTCGGTATGGGGCGTACTCTTTCTATCATGTCGTTGATTTTATTTGTATTCTCAACAACCACCTCATAGGCCTTGTCACGTCCCAGATACTCAAACTCCTTGAGCATTTCTGCCGTTGTTCTAAAATACAGCGGCGCCTGTTCGTCCGCATCGGCAAAGCCCTGACCCGCCAGAAGTATCTTACGGTATTCACTGTGATGAGGGTCCATAAAATGTACATCGCAGGTAGCTACAACGGGTATATTAAGCTCTTCACCCAGCTTGACTATAGTCCTGTTGTTATCCTTTAGCTCCTCAACGCTTTTTGCCTGTCCGCTTCTTACATTGTGCATATTATTGCCGAGCGGCTGTATTTCAAGATAATCATAAAATCCTGCTATTTGCTTCAGCTCGTTCCACGGTTTACCTGCGGCAACCGCCATATACAGCTCGCCCATTTCGCAGGCACTTCCCACAATAAGACCTTCTCTATGCTTAATAAGCTCGGTCTTGGGTATTCTCGGTCTTTTATAAAAATAATCAAGGTGCGCCTTTGAAATAAGCTTATAAAGATTTTTAAGTCCCACCTGATTTTTAACCAGCAGAATTTGATGATAATAGCGAAGCTTTTTAATATCCGCGCCTTTAATTCCGGTATTTATCCTGTCAAAGTCAAAAATCCCGAAATCATCCTCCATTCTGCGTGCAAGAGCCATCATTATATGCGCAAGCATAGTTGCATCATCGCTGGCTCTGTGATGGTTGAAATCTCCCAATCTCAAATAATCGGCAACCGTATCCAATTTACAGTTTTTTATATCCGTAAGTAAATTTCTGCAAATAGGGACGGTATCTACCCATGTAAACTCAAATTCTATATTATTTCTGTTCAAAACAGCCTCGATGAACGAAACGTCAAACGGAGCATTGTGCGCAACAAGAATGGGGTTATCGCCGCAGAATTTTATAAATTCTTTTACTGCGCTCGCCTCATCGGGTGCGTCCTTTACCATATCATCCGTAATGCCGGTAAGCTGTGTTATTTTTGCCGGTATAGGCATCTGCGGATTGACAAACATACAAAAAGTATCGGTTATTTCTCTGTTCCTTACTCTTACTGCACCTATTTCGGTTATGCGGTCGTTTTTTGCGCTCAGTCCGGTAGTTTCAAGGTCAAAACAGATATATTCACCGTCAAATTTTGCAGACCTTCCGTTATTTACCGCCGCTACAACATCGTCTATAAAATATGCCTCTACTCCGTATATCACCTTAAAGTTTTCATCGGTTTTATTTATTTCTTCAACGGTATCCATCGCCTCAGGGAATGCCTGTGCAACGCCATGATCTGTAATGGCTATTGCCGGATGACCCCACTCATGCGCTCTTTTTATCAAATCCTTTGCAGATGTAACCGCATCCATTTGCGACATATTTGTATGCAAATGCAGTTCAACTCTCTTTTTGGGCGCATTATCCACAATCTTCACCTTAGACGCAGTACCGATACACTTTGTACGCATGGATATTTCCTTATCGTACTTATCGTATTCCACTTCACCCTTGGCAACAACGGTCATACCCTTTTCAATGCTGTCGAGTTCTTTGCATTTTTTAACGTCCTCTATTACCTTTAAACTCATTGAACCGGTATAATCGGTTATGTAGAACGAATAAATATTCTTTTTTCCGTCCTTTGTTGTCTTTTTTTCAATGAAGAACACATCGCCCCATATCATGGTTTTGCCTGTATCCACACCGATTGCACTTATCGGTTCAAACTTATTTTCCCTTATCGTACTGCCGTAAAGCGGTCTTACCGATGACGGCACAATTTTTGGTATCAGGGTATCGCCGCTGCGTATTTCGGTTGTAACGGCGGCCTCTTTACGTATTTGCCTGCGGCTGTCGGCCGTCGCCATAGAGGATTCATAACTTTGCATTGCATCAATAGCATCGTTACGTTTATTTTCCTCCTGATTTTTCATTTCCTTTTCTATAAATACGGCACTATCTGTTTCTACGGATAGCACTCCCGAAAATTCCACGCTAAGTCTTATATCAAATTCATCGGCTATCAATTTTTCAAGCGCCTTATCCACTTTTTTATTGAGCAATATGGTTTCTCCGCCGTGATTAAGTGATATTATAAGCTTATCGTCCCTGATTTCCGCAGTAGAATCCCTCAGCGTTCCGTTAAGACTTGCTATTCGTCTGCTCAGCTCCAGCAGTATTTGCGGGTAATAGTCCACGCTGAACAGCTCTTTTTTACATTTAGGGAATATCTTTACGGCATTCAAGCCCAGACGTGAACGCTGTAACCTATTCTCGGAGTCAAAC
>CADBRB010000164.1 GCA_902796955.1 uncultured Ruminococcus sp. | reverse complement strand
TCACACACAAAGTTATTGTAAATATTTACTTAACTTCCTGCGTTTAATACTAATTATCATTAAAATGGCATCCGCCTGCATATCGCACAGCGGAGAGGCTCCGCTCCCACTTCGCACACAGATAAACCGCAAGCTACGACTTTGTTTCCTGCGACTAACTCAATATGCGAGCAATATTTTTGTTTCTATCAACAACCGATTACGCAAAGTTAGAGTGCGCTTCTCACCGAGGACGACAACAAAGTTATGCGGGATTTAGCGAAACAGATGTTAATGTGTTTTATTGAGAATTAGTATTAGTCTTGTCCAAAGTCTGCCTGTGTATAGACACATTTGTACACACAAAAACGCCTGTATCGAACACTTGGTTCAATACAGGCATCTATGTTTGTGATTTAATTATTACTTAATAAGCTTAAAATTTCCGTAGATTAATGAAAATCAAAGCTGTTGATACTCAGTTTGCACAGGCGACTGGTACTGTGAAGGTACATCTACCTGGTTTTGCTGTACTGCCGGAGCGTCCTGCTGATAGGGGACAGGCTTTATATCTGAACTGCCAACCTCTTTTATTGATGCTACAAGACCGGCAAGATCCTGAATCTCCGACGGAATGATTATCTTTGTGGCTCTGCCGTCGGCAACCTTCTGAAGAGCTTCAAGGCTCTTAAGAGCAATAACCTGCTGTGACGGATCGGCCGCCTTTAACATCATCAAGCTGTCTGCATAAGCTCTTTGAACTGCCAAAATAGCCTCTGCTTCACCCTGTGCTTCACGAATCTTTGTTTCTCTTACGGCATCTGCACGCAGAATAGCCGCTTCCTTATGACCTTCGGCAACAAGAATCTCACTGCGCTTTTCGCCTTCTGCGTCCAATATTCTCGCACGGCGTTCACGCTCTGCCTTCATCTGCTTCTCCATGGAATCCTGAATCTCTCTCGGAGGCAAGATGTTTTTAAGCTCAACACGGTTTACCTTGATACCCCAGGCGTCAGTTGCCTCATCAAGTATAACCCTTATCTTTGTATTGATTACATCTCTTGAAGTAAGAGTGTGGTCAAGCTCCAAGTCACCGATTATATTTCTCAGAGTTGTTGCGGTCAAATTCTCAATAGCTGAGATAGGACGCTCAACACCGTAAATATACAGCTTCGGGTCTGTTATTTGGAAGTAAACTACAGTGTCTATCTGCATGGTAACGTTATCCTTTGTGATAACGGGCTGCGGCGGAAAGTCTACAACCTGTTCCTTTAAGGAAACTCTACCTGCTACACGTGTAATAAACGGTGTTTTTACATGCAGTCCGGTGTCCCAGGTGGTGTAGTATGCGCCTAAACGCTCCATGACATACGCTTGTGCCTGCGGCACGATTTTGATGTTTGAAATAACTATTATGATAGCTATTGCCAAAACAAACAAAACAAAAATTAATTCCGGTGGCATTCTCATTCTCCTCTCATGATTGATACTAACTCTCAAAAAAGCTTAATAACATTTATTGCGTTAATCATTTGCATAATAAAAGAAATGTTATACTTTCAGCACATATCGTTTTATACCGCAAAATTTCAAATCGCATTCTGTTAAAGCGTTTAATGATAATTAGTATAAAAGCTGAAATTTATTTCTGCACAGGTGTTACAATAAGCTTTACACCCTCAATGCATACAACCTTAACGTCCTGATTCTCGGCAATTATCGTATCGTCTTTTGAGCGGGCTGTCCATACCTTACCCATTATCACTACCTGACCTTTGCCTTGAATATTGTTGATTTCTTCCGTAACCAGACCTGTTTTGCCAATAAATCTGTCAGAATTTGTATTTACCTTTTTATGGTTTCTCGATTTTTTGACCAAAGGTCGAGTAGCTACAAGCGCAATAGAAGTAACTACTAAAAATACCAAAATCTGGACAGGTATACTGTCGGTAAAAATGCCCGAAACGGCTGCGGCTATTGTACCTGCAACAAACCAAATGCTGACGAGCGTTGTTGTTGCGGCTTCTATTATTATAAAAAATACGGTCGCCGCTATCCATATGTAAAGCATAAAGTTATCCACGTAATCACCTCCCAAATACAACGGGATAAACTAATTGCGGACAGAGAATATAACCTTAGAGCGCCTAAAGATGGCCGACATCTAAGAGCTATTATTCTTAACTGCATTTTATCATATTCGCACGTTGTAGTCAATATATTTTTGCTCTTTACGACATTTTTGGCAAATGCGTCTTTTATCAATCTCTTTATTAAGCTTAAACAAAAACACATTTTAGGTGGTTATCCAGCCTTTGCGAGGAAACAATAAACATATCTTAAAAAAATTTGGTTTTACCTATTGCATTTTCATTCTATTTGTGATATACTACATTAATGTTGAATGAGTTTGACACATTTCCGGGTGTAGCGCAGTTTGGTAGCGCGCTTGAATGGGGTTCAAGAGGCCGCTGGTTCGACTCCAGTCACTCGGACCACGTAAGAAGCTCATAAACACTGATTTAATCGGAGTTTATGAGCTTTTTGCTTTTGTATCGAAATTTTATTAAAAATCTCTTAAAATGGGTAAAAATCTGTGCTATTTCGCCCACTATTTCGCTACGTTTTTAATGACAGCTTGACTATTACGAAAGGCAAGCCGATAAGTACGAAAGGCTTGAATAGTACAGTCTTGATGAGGATACAAGGCGAGGTACGCCGAAAAAGCTGAGGTTTGGAAAGCGAAAACTCTTGAAAAATCCTCTAAAAGTGGTATAATAAAAGCAGACGTACGGAGAGATAACGCATCTGTATACATACACGTTACACAAGAAGCTATAGATAACATACCTGAGCTTAATGTTTTTGATGATAAAGTGCTTAATGAGATGCATAAACAAGCAAGCCAAGATTTGTTGAGAGAAGTTTATAATAATAAGCAGGTAAAGCTTGGTACCGAGTTCTCTATAGTGTACGATGAAAATATGCAACGTATACCGGGGCACGGCTATAGAATTGGCAAAGTTGGTAGTGTGAGGATAGATAATCCTAATGTTAAATATCATGCCTTTCACAATCATGGTAGCGATGAAAGTTTCAGCTATGGTGATTTATACTTCGCTTACTATGAAAATATGCTAAGTCTTACAGATACCGGTAACGCTGGTAGCAAATATGTAATAGTTAAGACGCCAAAAAGTGATACCGATGGTTATATAACTTTTTTAGACGGCAAAGCTCATGACATAATTTATTCTGCGAATGGGCTAAATTATACGTTGGGTATCATTAATTCTATGAATACAGGCAAAATAAGTATTGCGCCTTTAAAAAAGCTTACCGACGATCAGTTAAAAGAATTGAAGTTAGCCATTAAAAAGGCTACAGACGCATGTACGAGGGAGTCGAAGAAATATGGAATCAAATATATCTATCAAAAAGCCGGATTGGCTAACGGATGAAGTTATAAAACGCTTTAGGACGTATTTGCAAAATTGCCCTAATCCGTATACAGATGAAGAGTTTGAGAAATTACCTTTTGATGATCTGGGAGATGCGGATAGAAGACATGCGCATTTGGCGAAAAAGATATTAACCAAATACGGCTTACTATAACCGCCCTGATTAATCAAGGCGGTTTTGTTATGGTCGAAAGTAGGTGATGTTTTTGCTTGATTTCTATTTAACAGTCAAGTCAATAGGTTTGATCATAGGCATTGTTTTGACAGCGATAATGTCTATTGTCGTTGTAATTAATCAATTTAAGAAAAAATAAATTCAGCGCTTTGCAAAATTAATGCAGAGTGCTTTTTTTATGCCAAAAACTCTGACGGCATTAAAAGCTGAGGAATAACCTCTCAAAAGTATAAATTTATAAAAAGTTAAAAGAAGGTTTTTATTTTATTCAAAACTAACCCTTACAATAAACTTGTGATTTATATCATTACTCTTTTAGCAAAATCCTCTCAGTGCTTCGGCACTGGGGGGATTTTGACTTTTACGGTGTTTTGTCTGCTCCCTTTGACATAGGCTTTATATAACACCTTTATGCAGACTATGAAAGATTTCTTAAAATATATACGTGTTCACAGCGCAGTTGCAGAAATCAATGAACGTATGGTCGTCATTCATTTTATCGGAAAATTTAGAATCCCCATAAAAGCCGAGGGATAGGTGACTATGCCTGTTAAGTCAATTATGCATAATTCAATGTTAGCTTATTTTTCATCAATACTCTATTGGTGCTTATAATACGGATAGTTTAAACAAAACGCATTTGGAAGCGACAGATGCTAAGTGAGCGGAGCCAATCTTCATCCGGCAGAACATGACCTGTGAGAATTTTAAATCGAAGTACTGTAAATACGGTATCACTATATATCTAAGCACAAGAAAGGCTCCCCGCCGCCGATGATGGCAGTGTGGGAGCCGTGATGTGTATATCAAGTCTTTGATTCTTCTTTCTTCTTGTCTTTGATTACGGAGGTTATAAAAAAACCAATAACGATTCCTATAAAGTTACATATCAAATCGTCAATGTCAAAGCTTCTACCAAAAACAATCTGCAACACTTCAACAATTACCGGGATGACAATAGCTACTGCAAAGATGTTTTTTCTATTGACCTTTTTTGTAACAAATGGGAGAAAGAAGCCCATCGGCAAAAACATCGCTATGTTCCCTATAAGCATGGTTTTTACCCAACTGCCTATAGTGAGTTCACCCGATAATGCCTTTATTAGTGATGGCACTAAATTGAACCCGCCAAAGCTAAAAATCGGAAGTATCCCATCCCACCAGCCGAAGAAGATGCCATCGAAAAAATCCAACCAGAAGTTTGCAGGTAATACCACAAGGCTAATTAAGCCTGTAAGATAACAAGTGAAAATCAGCTTCATTATTTCTTTCAGCCATTCAACTTTGAACTTATTCCTCTTTACGACGACCACTCTGATGATGACGTATATGATTCCTACGAAGCAGGTTATCGGCACAGCCTGAAAGAAATATCCCAGCACCGAGCCGGAATTCATTATTGATCTAAACCAGCTAAACATAATCTATTTTTTTCTCCTTCTTTAAGCCATGATGTCTTACAGGCATTTTGCTATTGTGCGCTCCCCGCCGCCGATGATGGTGGTGTGGAAGCTTTGGTATGTCTGTTATGATTCAAATGCCAGCAAATTCCCAAGCGGAATGGAAAACCCTAATGCCTGATACATCCGCACATCACAATCTGCACAGCCAACAGTCAATGAACTGACGCCACTCTCTTGATAGGCATATTGAACTAACTTACGAGCGATTCCTCTATGCCTATACTCCGGGCAAATATAGAAATCCTCAAACACTCCGCTGGGCGCATAATCGAAGGTTGAAAAACCAACCGTGATTGAGCAGCAGCCGATTAGAGCCTCTTGATCCCATGCTCCGTAAAAAGTAATAT
>CADBRB010000163.1 GCA_902796955.1 uncultured Ruminococcus sp. | reverse complement strand
TTGATTGCCGGTCTTTTAATTTGATTTCGGTAATGAGCTTTTATGTTGTGCCTTTGTTATTCTGTGCATATTGAATATTCTCAGCAAGGTAAAAAAACTGTAATTTTTTGTAAGATTCTTTTTACATTTTCTTTTGTATTGATACAATTTTTACAAGTTAGTTATAATTCCCTTATAACGGTTACGATATGTTTTTTTTGTTGACGAGTTCTGATTTGCTATGATATAATGTGTAAAATACTGGGTGGTAGTATGTAATTTATACTGTCAAATCACTACTGCCGCAATTCGATGTTTTCCTGATAAAAAGTTTTTTCTAAATAATAGAATCGCATTTTATATTACGTATCGTTCAGATAATACTGTTACCGAAAGGAATGTTGCAGCTATGAAAGTTCCTTTTTCTCCGCCTGATATCGGTGAAGATGAGATAGCCGAAGTTATAGATACATTACGTTCGGGTTGGATAACAACCGGGCCTAAAACTAAAAAGTTTGAAAATGAAATTGCTGCTTATTGCCATCAGAACAAGGCAGTTTGTCTTAATTCCGCTACCGCCTGTATGGAAAGCGTACTGCGCTTTCTGGGTATAGGTCCGGGAGATGAGGTAATAACAACAGCATACACATATACGGCAACCGCAAGCGTTATTGTTCACGTTGGTGCTAAGCCGGTACTTATTGATACCGCCGAAAATTCTTTTTTTATGGATTACTCATCGCTTGAAAAGGCTGTTACCGATAAAACCAAAGCGATAATTGCCGTTGACCTTGCAGGAATAGTATGCGATTATGATTATATACTAAAAATTGCAGAGAATAAACGTGATATGTTCAGTCCTTCAAACGATTTACAGCGCGCTATCGGCAGAATTGCGGTTATAGCTGATGCCGCACACTCATTCGGCTCTAAAAGAGGGGATAGGATAAGCGGCGAGCTGGCTGATTTTACCTGCTTTTCTTTTCATGCAGTTAAAAATCTTACTACAGCCGAAGGCGGCGCACTCACATGGAAGCCGATAAATGGCTTTGATGATGATTATATATATAAACAGTTTATGCTCCTCACTTTGCACGGTCAAAGCAAAGATGCACTTGCAAAAACCGCTCTCGGTGCTTGGGAGTATGATATACTTGATACCGGCTATAAATGCAATATGACCGATATAGCTGCGGCTATTGGCCTGGCACAGCTTCGCCGTTACGGCGGAATGCTTGCAAGACGTCGTGAAATTGTGGAAAAATACGATGCACTGATGCAGGAGCTTGGTTTTGAACCGATAAAACATTTTACCGATGAATACACGTCAAATGCGCATTTATACATGGTATCTCTTACAGGCAAAGACATAACATACAGAAATGAGCTTATTGAAAAGCTTGCAAAACTGGATATTGCCGCAAATGTTCATTATAAACCTCTGCCATTGCTTACAGCTTATAAGAATATGGGCTTTGACATAGCAGATTATCCTAATGCATATGCGAAATATTCAACCGAAATAACCCTTCCTCTCAATACCTGCCTGACCGACGAGCAGGTAGACTATGTAATTAAAGCTTTCCACAAGGTTGTTACTGACTAATGAGGTAAAAGGTATGAAAAATTTTAATGAACGAAAATTTATTTTAGCCTGCGCTGATTTGTTTATAGTCGGCTTTGGTACGGTTATGGCCGGATTCATTCTTGATGTTTTTGAAGTCAAGGATTTTTCGGACAGGCGTATTGCGCTCATCACTCTAACAAACATGGTACTTTGTTTTCTTACATTGTACTTCAGCGGCTCTTACTCAAAAATTTGGCGATATTTTAAAATCAAAGATTACATTTCTGCCGCATTGGGCATGGCTTCCGGTCTTATTTTGAGCGGTCTTTTCTTAACGTTGACAACATCCGCTCAGATAATTGAGATGCAGTTTTTCTTCCTCAATCTTTTCCTCTGCACTGTAGGAGTTTTGATTTTCAGATTGCTGTTCAGAAAAACTTTTTTGGTCCTTACCGATGAAGGCGTTCAAAGTCTGCGTAAAAGAACAATGATAATCGGAGCCGGCGAAGCGTGTATGATAATTCTTAAGGAAATCGGAAATGCAAAGCATGATCCGAAAAATCCTTCTGCAAATTTTAATCCCGTATGCCTTGTTGACGATTCAGCCGCTAAACAGCGCCAGATTTTCAACGGAGTTGAAGTCATGGGTACAACAAACGATATAAAATCCCTCTGTGTTTCGGAAAATATAGAGGTAATTATATTTGCAATCCCTTCCTGCTCAGAAACAGACAGAAAGCGCATACTTGACATTTGCTCCGAAACCGGCTGTATAATAAAGGTTATTCCGTATTTGGGCGATATGCTTTTCGATGACAATACCAAGCTTTTGGGACAGGTCAAAGATATTCGTGTAGAGGATTTGCTTGGACGTGACCCCGTTTCTTTTGACAATAAAGAGGTACAGGATTTCATCAGAGGCAAGGTCTGTATGATAACAGGCGGGGGAGGCTCTATAGGCAGTGAGCTTACCAGACAGATTGCAAAATACGACCCCAAACAGATTATTATTGTAGACATATATGAGAATAACGCTTACGATATTGAGCAGGAATTGCTTATGGATTACAGGGACAAGCTCAATCTTGTAACGCTTATCGCATCTGTACGTGATTATGACAAGATGAACCTTATATTTGAAAAGTACAGACCCGATATAGTATTTCATGCTGCTGCACACAAGCACGTTCCGCTTATGGAATCCGTGCCTGAGGAAGCGGTAAAAAATAATGTTTTAGGCACTTTTAATGTTGCAAATCTATCTCAATTCTACAAAGTTAAAAAGTTTATCATGATTTCAACCGACAAAGCTGTAAATCCCACTAATGTTATGGGAGCTACAAAACGCTGTTGTGAAATGATAGTGCAGTATATGGCACAATATGATTCCGAAACTGCATTTATTACTACAAGATTCGGCAATGTACTTGGCTCTAACGGCTCGGTTATTCCGTTGTTTAAACGTCAAATAGAAAACGGCAAGCCTGTTACGGTTACATCGCCTGAAATAATCAGATATTTCATGACTATCCCGGAAGCTGTTTCACTCGTTCTGCAAGCAAGTGCTATGGCAAAGGGCGGAGAGATATTTGTACTGGATATGGGCGCTCCGGTTAAAATCCTCACATTGGCTGAGAATTTAATACGTATGTACGGCAAGGTTCCGTATAAAGATGTGCCGATAGTTTTTACAGGTTTGCGTCCGGGCGAGAAAATGAAAGAAGAGCTTCTTATGGATGAAGAAGGACTTAAAACCACATCAAATAAAAAGATATATATCGGTCATCAAATAGAAATAG
>CADBRB010000162.1 GCA_902796955.1 uncultured Ruminococcus sp. | reverse complement strand
CAAACGGCACAGTAAAAGGAGAACCGACGGAAACCGCTTTTATCAACGCTCTGGAAAAGGCCGGTGTAAGCAAAAGCTCGCTCGATAGTGAATATCCCCGTGTATATGAGATACCGTTTTCATCCCAGCGTAAGCGTATGACTACCGTACATCGCCTGAAGAACGGCGGCTACAGAGTCATTACAAAGGGTGCGCCGGATGTTATCCTGCCACTGTGTACACTTGTAAAGAGCGGCAGCTCCCACTCTGTTATAACCGCAGATGTTCGCCGCAGAATAGAAGCGCAGAATACCCGTCTTGCATCGCAGGCATTACGAGTTCTTGCCGTGGCTATGTATGATACAAGCTTTATGCCAAAGGACGAACGTCAAATAGAAAGCAGGCTGGTTTTCTGCGGTATGCTCGGCATGATAGATCCACCTCGCCCTCAGGCAAAGCAGGCCGTAGCTGTCTGCAAATCAGCGGGCATAAAGCCTGTTATGATTACCGGCGACCACATCGTTACCGCAAAGGCTATAGCTGAAGATTTGGGCATCATGAGCGATAGAGATAAGGCAATAACGGGTCAAGAGCTTGATAACATGAATGCGTCAGAGCTTAACAAAAAAATATATGAATACAGCGTGTTTGCACGTGTTTCTCCGGAGCATAAGGTAAAAATAGTCAAAGCCTTTCAGTCGCACGGAGATATAGTTGCGATGACGGGCGACGGTGTAAATGATGCGCCTGCTCTCAAAGCGGCAGATATTGGATGTGCAATGGGAAAATCCGGCACAGATGTAGCAAGAAGTGCCGCAGACATGATTTTGACAGACGATAATTTTTCAACGGTTGTTGAGGCAATACGTCAAGGCAGAGGAGTATATGACAATATTAAAAAGACAGTTCATTTTCTTCTATCATGCAATATCGGAGAGATAATCACCGTACTGGCGGCATTCTTAATGGGATTACCCTCTCCTCTGCTCGCCATACAGCTTTTATGGGTAAATCTGGTAACAGATTCGCTGCCTGCACTATCTTTAGGCATGGAGCCTGTAGACAAGAGCATTATGAAAAGAAAGCCTGTAAGTACGAAAAAAAGCCTGTTCTCGGACGGAATGGGAAAAAGCATACTTATAGAGGGGTGCTTTATCGGTGCAATTTCGGTGCTTGCATATACTATAGGCAGAGTGTTCTATGATGTCGGCAGTGAGCCTATAATTGGCAGAACCATGACTTTTGCCGTGTTGAGCATATCACAGCTCATTCATGCATTCAACATACGCAGTGAAGAATCATTGTTCAAAATCAGCCTGTTATCAAACATGAAAATGATTTATTCATTCTGCATATGTATGCTTTTACAGATTTCGGTCATATCAATACCGTTTCTTTCGGCAATTTTCAAAACCGCATCTCTTAATTTCTCACAATGGTGTATTGTAATGCTGCTGTCTATATCGCCTCTGCTTATCTCAGAAGCCGAAAAGCTATTTAATAAACATGATACCGATTTATAATTATCCTCTAAGATTTTTTGCAAAAATTTCCGCATAGCTACGTTACTGTACTTGACGGGCATAAGGTATGAGGCGCATTCAAATTGCATAATTGGTATTTAAAGAAACAACTGTTTTCAAACGCATAGAGTAACGCTTTTATCTGCTATGAGTGTGTTTGCGATGCGCCTGCGAAAACTCTCATCTGTGCGACGTGCAAGCGAATGTTGTTCCACTGAGTCTATCTATGCAAAAATTTACAGTCAAATCTTATTATAGCGTTTTATAGGAAATCAGTATAATCACATAAATAATAAAAGATTTATAAAAGCCGAATCAAAAAGATTCGGCTTTTTTATATACGTTCTTATATCTTAAAATTATCTGTCAAATTACACTTTCAAAAAACACAGAATGGATACTATAAATAATATATTAACTCTGTTTTTATTATTTATTTAGATCAGATTCATTGTCCTTTGCGTTCACATGCTTATGCGCTGAAACAATTCTTGACGTTATAAAAGCAACAAACGGTACTGTAAAAATTATGCCCATAGTACCCGACAGACCTCTTATAAGCTCAACAGCAATAAAGTCTGTGTTGATAAGCTGAACATAAGTTACACCGTATGCATAAATAAAAATCATCATATTTAGCGACGTACCGGCAAAAGCAAGTATAAGCGTATTCGCCATTGTTCCCATAGCGTCACGTCCTATATTCATGCCGGATTTAAACAGTTGATGAGGCGTAAGCTTACTGTTTACCGTATGAAGCTCATCTATTGCTGAAGCTATACTCATGGCAACATCCATAACAGCTCCAAGCGAAGCAATAAGAATGCCGCAAATAAGCAAATCCTTTATTTTCAGTTCGCAATCACGTGCCACAAGGAAAAGTGATTCAGCTTCATCCATATTGAAGCCTGAAATACCACACAGCCAGCTTGCTATAACAGCCAAAATTCCGGCAAAAACGACTCCGGCAAACGTACCAATCATTGCACTGACAGATTTTTTATGCAGTCCGTTGAGTAAATAAAGGCTCACAAAAATAGTAACACTGGTAATAGCAATCGTAGTAATTAGCGTAGGAAATCCTTTTAGAACTAAAGGAACAAGTATAAAAATGAATGCAACCATTGTGAACAACAAGCCGAGTACTGCAAAAAATCCACGTTTACCACCAACAATGCACAGTGACAAGACAAATATTAGTATAAATGCTATTAAAATATACGACCTGTTATAGTTGTACACAGTAACATCATACTCATTTTCACCCGTAGTAAGAATTTGCAGTGAAACAGAATCTCCCTCATGCAAGTATACATTATAAATAACACCGCTAAGATAATTCATTACGTCGACAACATCACCCTGATATCTGCCGGTGAGTATTTCAATTCTAAGCATCTGGGAGCCACGCATAACATTTTCATATTCCGGGTCAGGCTTGGCTTTATCATCAATCACCTTTAAAACCTTACCAACTTCAAATTCTTTGCCTGAGTCAGCCGTTGTATAGTAACCCGGCTTATCATAATTGGCATAGTAAATCAGACCGGCAAATCCAGCTAAAAACACTATAAGCACAATACATTTAATAAAGAACTGAAGCGTAAATGCTTTCTTTAATTTTTCCATAAAAGGCGTTACATTTACATCATTTTTCACTTTATTGTTCACCACTCATTAATTCTTATTAACTATAGATTAATTATTAAAGAGTTAATCATTAATCTATAGTTAATCTATTCTTGAACCAAGCTGTTGTATTTATTGAAAGCATACACATTTTATTTCCTTAGATTATATATAAAACAGGCTTCTAATCAACAAGAAAAGTTTACAGCATTAGTTTAGCACATTTTTTAGTAAAAAAACGTAAGATTTATAAATTAGCAAAACACAAATAGGCCGGACCTATCTTTTTCTTTAAACAAAATTTTGTTTAAAAAGACCCAGCAACTAAATCATATTCAATTAACCCAAAACAAAGAATAGCACAAACTTATAGCACCACTGCGCGTACGGAGCTTAAACAGTAGCTACCGGCAACACAGCAAATAGGTCAATTTCTGCTATCTATAAAATGAAAGTACTCAGTGGAACCGCAAATGCGGCCAAATAGTACAAAAGTTACATTAATTTAAAATAAACAAAGTAATTCTTCTGTTGTGAGCAAAAGAATAAAAACAAAGTATTGTAAACTATCATGTAATAACTACCGCTTAAACATAAAAGTCGCATTTTTATATAAACGGCAATATAAGCATCATTGTCTAAGCAAACTATTGCATAGCAATCATCAACCTGAACCATGAACGCAATTAGTGCAAAACATCGCACTCTAATAAAGCAAGAACTTATACAGAAGATATGATGTTTTACAACATCAAACTGATTCTGTGGTGTAAACAAACACTAACAACTAAAGAATACTGGAGCCGCATAGAGTATACGACTATTAAAGTAAAATATGCATCAAGCTGAAAAACTGCAAATCTTTTTTTCTTTTTATT
>CADBRB010000161.1 GCA_902796955.1 uncultured Ruminococcus sp. | reverse complement strand
GTCAAACATTTTATCTGCATTTCCATGATCTGCGGTAATAATTGCCACGCCGCCGGCTTTTTCAATAGCCGAGATAACTCTGCCTACGCAGGTGTCAACAGCTTCAACAGCCTTAACAGCCGCATCAAATACACCTGTATGACCAACCATGTCGCAATTAGCAAAGTTGAGAATTATTACATCGTATTTACCGCTTTCTATTCTTTCAACAACCTTATCCGTTACCTCATATGCGCTCATCTCCGGCTGCATATCATATGTTGCCACCTTAGGTGAGGCAACAAGCACTCTATCCTCGCCTTTATATGTTTTTTCAACGCCGCCGTTAAAGAAGAATGTAACGTGAGCATACTTCTCGGTTTCGGCTATCCTCAGCTGTGTAAGTCCCTTATCCGAGATATACTCTCCAAAAGTATTTACAAGCGACTGAGGTTTAAATGCAACGTTGACATTCGGCATTGTAGCGTCATACTGAGTCATGCAAACATAGGTAAGCGGGAAAAATCCTTTTTTACGCTCAAAGCCTTTAAACTCACCGTCAACAAAACTGCGTGTTATCTCTCTTGCTCTGTCAGGTCTGAAGTTAAAGAATACTATTGAGTCGTTCGCCTTTATCTGAGCGTTTTTCTCACATACTGTAGGAATTACAAACTCATCTGTAACGTTATTTGCATATGATTTTTCAACCGCCTTTACCGGGTCACTGCATTGAATACCTTCGCCGTAAACCATAGCGGCATATGCTTTTTCAACACGCTCCCAGCGGTTATCTCTATCCATAGCGTAGTATCTGCCCATAACAGTGGCAATTCTGCCCACGCCTATTTTCTTCATCTGTTCTACGCAATCCGCAACATAATCCTTACCGCTGCTGGGCGGAACATCTCGACCGTCAAGAAAGGCATGAACATAAACATTCTCAATGCCGCTTCTCTTGGCAAGTTCAATCAAACCGTACAAGTGGGTATTATGGCTGTGAACTCCGCCGTCTGACAAAAGCCCCATAAGGTGCAGTGCGGAATTATTTTCTTTAACGTTTTTGATAGCCTTTAAGAATGCCTCGTTCTCAAAAAAGTCGCCGTCTTTAATGGACTTTGTTATTCTTGTAAGCTCCTGATATACAACACGGCCTGCGCCGATATTTGTATGTCCAACCTCGCTGTTGCCCATTTGTCCGTCCGGCAGACCTACGTCCATGCCCGATGCGCCAATCTGTGTTATCGGATTAGATGCAAAAAGCTTATCAAGATTCGGGCTGTTAGCCGCTATTATCGCATTTCCCTTTTCTTCGGCAATTCCAAAGCCGTCAAGTATCATCAGTATCAAGGGTTTCTTCATCAGTATCATTCCTTTCAGTCAGATAATATCATCTGTCCGCCGCTTTTACTATAACAGAAAAATCTTCGGCTTTAAGAGAAGCTCCGCCTATCAAGCCGCCGTCAACGTCCGGCTGGTCGAGCAGTTCTTCCGCATTTTTGGCATTCATTGAGCCGCCGTACTGTATTGTAATGCCGTCTGCCGCCTCTTTGCTGTATAAATCGGCTATAACCTTTCTAATTAAAGCACAAACCTCGTTTGCCTGCTGAGCAGTAGCGGTTTTACCGGTTCCTATAGCCCAAACAGGCTCATAGGCAATTATTATTCTGCTAAGCTCGTCCTCGGATACTCCCTGAAGAGCAATCTTGGTTTGAGATGAAACAACCTCGGCAGTAACTCCCTGCTCACGCTGCTCAAGATACTCACCTACGCAGAGTATTACAGTTAAGCCTGCGTCAAGGGCAGCACGTGTACGCATATTCACGGTCTTGTCTGTTTCTCCGAAATACTGGCGACGCTCACTGTGTCCTATTATAACGTAATTAACTCCGACAGCGGCGAGCATATCTGCGGATATTTCACCGGTAAAAGCTCCCGACTTTGCCCAGTGACAGTTTTCCGCTCCGATTTTTACGTTTGTTCCCTTTGTTGCCTCAAGAGCCGCATAAAGGTCAACATACGGCACACAGGCTATAACCTCCACCTTTGCATCTTTTACCAGCGGAACTATATTGCCTAAAAGCTCCGTTGCTTCTGCGGGCGTTTTGTTCATCTTCCAGTTACCTGCGATAACTGCTTTTCTAAGTTGCTTGTTCAATTTCTTCAATCCTCTCTAATTGCTGTTTGGCAAGTACAGCGGTGCGTTTTTGCGCACCGCTGAAATCAAATCATTTTAAATTATTTCTCATCGAGGCACGCAATGCCCGGAAGCTCCAAGCCCTCTAAAAATTCCAGAGAAGCGCCGCCGCCGGTGGAAATATGAGTCATCTTGTCTGCAAAGCCCAGCTTCTCAACAGCCGCAGCAGAATCGCCGCCGCCGATTATTGATATAGCTCCGCTTTCGGCAACTGCCTTAGCAACAGCTATTGTACCGCTTGCAAAGTTTTCCCACTCTGAAACGCCCATAGGTCCGTTCCAAACTACTGTGCCTGCGCCCTTTATAGCATCTGCAAAGAGCTGCTCTGTCTTCGGTCCTATATCAAGGCCCATCCAGCCCTCAGGTATCTTATCGGAATCAACAACCTTTGCTTCTGCATCGGGAGCATACTCGGTTGCAACCTTATTGTCAACAGGAATAAGCAGTTTAACGCCCTTTTCCTTAGCCTTTGCCATCATATCCTTGGCAAGGTCAACCTTATCGTTTTCACAAATAGAAGTACCTATTGAATAGCCCAGTGCCTTCATAAATGTATAAGCCATGCCGCCGCCGATTATAAGCGTATCAACCTTTTCAAGCAGATTATTTATAACTCCGATTTTGTCAGACACCTTTGCACCGCCTAAAATAGCTACAAACGGTCTTTTCGGCTCTGTAAGAGCTCCGCCCATTATTGAAATCTCTTTTTGAATAAGATAACCGCATACAGCCGGCAAATAGCTTGCAACGCCCGCAGTTGAAGCGTGCGCTCTGTGAGCTGTACCGAATGCATCGTTTACATAAATCTCCGCCATTGAAGCAAGCTCTTTGGCAAACTCAGGGTCGTTCTTTTCTTCTTCCTTATGGAAACGAACATTTTCTATAAGCATAACATCGCCGTCATTAAGAGAAGCCGCAAGGCTCTTTGCGCTTTCGCCGATAACGTCTGTAGCCATCTTTACTTCCTTGCCGAGCACCTTAGAAAGGTATGCAGCTACGGGAGCGAGTGAATACTTCATGTTAAATTCACCCTTTGGACGGCCTAAATGAGAGCAAAGTATTACCTTTGCATTATTCTTAACAAGATAGCTGATGGTTTTCATGGCCTCGTCGATACGCTTTGTATCGGTGATGTTGCCTTCTGCGTCAAACGGAACGTTGAAATCACAGCGCACAAGAACTCTTTTGCCGCTGACTTCGATATCTTCTACAGTCTTTTTGTTTAAATAATTCATTACTAAATCTTCCTTTCAAGTATTTAATAAATACGCAAATAGTATTTTATACTATTTTTGAATTTTTTTCAATAGTTTCTATGTTTTTCCTTGTAATTTGTACTTATTGTTTACGTAAAGTTTAAAAATATGTGTATTTAACGTCAGCAAAGCATATATTCGCAAGCCTCGTTTCATTGCAAACAATCAAACCGTTATCACGGCTTATGTCACATACTGTCGCCGTAAATCTTATCAAGCGAGAATCCTCTGCCCTTTACGTCGGAAATCTCATTTGCAATAATAAAGGCATTGTTGTCTATTGCAAGCACGGTTTTTCTCAGTCTGTTATACTCATGCTTTGAAACAACCGTCATAACAACCTGCTGTTGTTCCCGTTTAAACCCCGTAGTGCCGTGCAGGAGTGTAACGCCTCTATCCAGCTTATACAATATGCTGTCAACTATTTCTTCACTTTTAGGGCTTATAATGGTTACCTGTATCTTTATGTTGCCTGCAATAACTATTTTATCTATTACTATTGTATAGATGACCATTGTAACAACGCCGAAGCATATGTTCTCAGGCGTATTGACTATTATTTGCATGAGCATTACAGATAAATCGAAAAAGTATATGGAGATTACAAGCGGAATTGAAAAGAGTTTTTTAAGCACAAGCGGAGGCACATCCATACCGCCTGTTGAAGAGCCTACTCTGAAAACCAAACCTATTGCAACACCGAGCATAAGTCCTGCGCACACAGCCGAAAGCATAAGATTATCGGTTATGCGGAACTTACCGCCAATAAAGTAATCAATTATGTCAAGAGCCGCAGGATAGTATACAGTGCTTATAAGCGTTGTAAGCGCAAATTTTTTGCCCAAAACCGCTGCTCCCAAGATAAACATGGCAATGTTGAACAAATACGCAAAATGTGAAAGCTGCATTATACCGAGCTTTTCAGCCATGATGCCAAGACCGGTAACACCCGCCATAACAAGGTTGTTAGGTTCTATAAACAAACGTACGGCCAACGCAAAAAGCGTATTGCCCACAAAAACCACTATTACGTCAAAAATGGTTTTCAATATTTTCTTTCTCATCTTTTTCTTCTCGGCAGGGCTTTTGGGAGCTTTAGTTTTCTTTTCTTTTTTTGATTTTTTACTCATATTTCAAGCCTCCCTTTCAATCATTTAGCATTGTTCCAGTCAAATTCTCTGAGCTTACCGTTACATTCAAGCTCCGGGTATCCCCACTGACGCAAAATCTCATAAACCGCTATAGCTACGGAATTGGATAAATTCAGACTTCTCGCCTCACCTATCATAGGTATTCTCACAGTAGTATCTGGATTATCAAACAGAAGCTTTTCCGGCAGTCCCTTTGTTTCCTTACCGAATAGTATATAGCAGTCATCAGGGTACTCCATATCGGAATAAACATGAGGTGCTTTTGTGGAAAAGAAAAAGTATTTACTTCCCTTTGTTTTTTCAAAAAAATCAGCAAGATTATCATAGTATGTTATGTCCAGAAAATGCCAGTAGTCCAAACCTGCACGTTTCAGCTTTTTATCATCTACAGTAAATCCCATAGGCTTTACAAGATGCAGAGATGCTCCCGTAGCGGCGCAGGTACGTGCTACGTTTCCGGTATTCTGTGGTATTTCCGGCTCAACCATAACGATATTAATCTTTGGCATTGAATATTCTCCTTGTATTAAAATGATTAATCTCTTACTCTCCGTCAAATACTTATTAAAAGGCTAAAAACAAACCTGATTTTACATTAAAACAAGCATGAATTAATTTACAATTTATGAGCCATAAAGTGCTATGACTCATAAATAATAATCTTATAAGCGAGGGATAAAATAATGAGGACGTTAAAAGCGATTATAATTTTATGGAGGGTAATTACAATGTATAACAGAACCGTAAAAGCGGCAAAATGGGTAGGTATAGGATTGGCCGCAGGTATGGCAACATATTATGTAGGCAATAAAATAGCGTGCAACAAAAAATGTATTAAACGCAAAGCAGACAAAGCTATACACGCAATGGGCGAGATAATAGACGGCGTACAGTATATGTTCAAATAACTGCCGTTTATCTGCACAAAAGTTCCCTCGCTGCCAAAAAACGGCGAGGGAGCTTTTAAGACTTATTAATATTTTATTACTTGTAAACAGGATAGTTGCCTGTACTTACTGTATTATTAGATAAATTTATACATACGGTTTCAAAGAGCTGCTTACGGCTCAATAACGTTGAATGTACTCGGCAGGCTTATCATGTATGAAGTAAGTCTGTCTATCATAGTTTCATCACCTATAATCTCAACATTCTCTTTGATTGCCGCATCGTTCTTCTGCAAAATTGAGATAAGACCTGCTTTATTACATTTAATTGTATTGTATAGAGACGGGTCAATAATCTTAGAATAAAGCAATGCGCCATTCTTCAAATAAACTGAATATTTCTCTTTAGTATCCGTTATGTCAAGTAAAAACGATATATTATCTGTTTCTCTGGCACTTGCATCAATAAGCATACTCATATAGTTCAGCAGTTTATCTGCCGTCATGCTCAAAAGTGTATCTGCACCGGTAAGTGTGGATATTGCATTTGTTGATGCAGTACCGTTTCTAAGCTCATAAACCGCAGATAAGTATGCATTACGCATTGCACCTGACTCCGCCTGATATGCAAGCTGCTCAAGAGCGTCCGCACAAAGATACTTGGCTTGAATATGGCTTGGGTTACTGTAAATAACAAGCGCCATAAGCTCTGCCACCCATTGATATTCGCCGTTCTCGTAGTCCTTTATTGCCTTGGCAACTACGATATCCGGAGTACCCATATAGCTTACTATCTTTTGTGCATATTCAGTAGGCTCTATAACGCCCAGATAAACAGGATTTGATCTGGTTGTACCTACATACTTGGCACATACCGCCCTGACAAGTGAGCTGACGGGAACGTAAGTCTGCCTTACATACCATTGATTACTTAAACGCTCCGGCAAGGTTATCTTGTTGATTATTTCATCCTCCGTGTAACCCTGATTCAGATAAAGCAATGTCTGGTCATTAATAAACTTGTATGCAGAAGCACAATTCAACAGATACATATCCGGTTCTGCATGAGGCCAGTTATGCGGCTCCAATATTATATTTGTTTGATCAATAAAGCGGCTGTAGGCATTTGTAATGACGCCCGCCATATCAATTCCGTCCATAAGCTTGGCATTATCGGTAGCGTAAAGCTCTCCTATGCTTCCCGAACAACCGTATGCCATATAGAGAAAGCCCCTGTTTACTTCTTCTTTATCAATTATTGCAGGTGCAACAAAATGAACATTCATCGCAATATACGACGCATCATAATCTGACAATAGCTGGAATGTAAAAGCTATGCCATCCACTTTTATGACTTCATCACTTGCCTGAACCTCATATGTAGGAGCAATATAAGAAATCGTTCCGTCTGAGTATCCCAAACCTATTCCTATGCCGAGGTTGCCTTCAGAGCCTATGGATTTAAGAAGCTTACCTGTCATGTAGTTTCTGATTCTGCCCTTAATATGGCTGGCAAAAATACCGTCACTGACAGCATTTTCGGAGAATCCCTTTGGCGCAATTATAACCGGCCTCTTGGATTTTATCTGATCGGCTATGGCTGTACTGCGCTTAGCAAGTGTATTCTCTGCAATTATACCCTTTATGCCGCCGAAGCGATCTATATCTGTAGATGTAATGATAACAGCTGTTACCGGTTTGTTGCCCAAATT
>CADBRB010000160.1 GCA_902796955.1 uncultured Ruminococcus sp. | reverse complement strand
TTTCTGCGGAGGAGTTTATTGTGCGCCCTCTCAGTCACCTATGGTGACAGCTCTCCCAGAGTGAGAGCCAAGATAGCGGCGGAGAATATCCGCACCCACGTTGCGCACAGAGTTATTATAAATTCTAACTTCATTTTCTGCGGAGGAGTTTATTGTGTGCCCTCTCAGTCACCTATGGTGACAGCCCTCCCAGAGTGAGAGCCAAGATAGCGGCGGAGAATCTCCGCACCCACGTCGCACACAGAGTTATTACAAATTCTAACTTTATTTTCTGCGGCGGGATTTACTGTAAACTCCCTCAGTCAGCTTGCGCTGACAGCTCCCTCGGGGAGGGAGCCTCCCCTTCATTATTCACTATTCACTATTCACTATTCACTCTTACCTATTACTTCAACATCAGTTCTCCGAGCAGTTCTTCAAAGCAGATGCCGTCCTGCGCAGGCAGGTCAAGCTCAATACTGCGCTTTACCGCTTTTGCTATAAAATCACCTGCTTTTTTTACGGACTGAGTGAAATCCATACCGTTTACCGCATCTGCGGCGATAATGGAGGCGAAAACGTCGCCTGTTCCGGCACGCTCATCACCTAACTTTATTGTGTTTAAAACGGAGTAAGCACCGTTGCGTTCATATACAAAGTTGCTCAGCATATTGCCGTTTGGTATGCCTGTTATGACAACACGTTCGGTACGCCCTATGCACAGCTTGCGTGCTATATCAAGCAGAATTTCCGCAGTTATGCCGTATATGTAAGGCGTGTCGGTAAGTATGCAGGCCTCTGTAAGATTAGGAGTGATTATATCCGCCATAGGCGTAAGCTTTTTCAGCTCATCGCACATTTCGGCGGTATATGTGGAGTAAAGCTGACCGTTATCACCCATAACGGGGTCAACTACAACAACGGTCTTTTTATCGGTAAATTCATTTAAAAAGCGCTCAACTATTTTTATTTGATGCTTTGAACCGAGAAAACCAGTAGCAATACCCTCAAATTTTAAATCAAGCTTTTTCCACATGGAAAAATAAGCTTCCATTTTATCGGTATAATCGTCAAAAAAGTATTCGGCGTAGCCTGTATGGTTTGAGAAAATAGCGGTGGGTACGGCACAGCATTGTATGCCCATTGCAGATATTATAGGTAAAGCGGCTGTTATGGAGCATCTGCCGAAGCCCGAAAAGTCATTTATGACCGCAATCTTTTTTTGATTGTTGTGTGACAAGATAATCCCTCTTTCTTCCGGTTGGGGGTACATTCACATATGTATGACGAACATACCAAAGCGTATTATAGCATTTATGCGTATTTTTGTAAAGCTGTGAATATACGGCGATTTTAAAGACAAACAATATCTTAAAGATATTGAAATAAATTAAGAAAGGTTGATTAATATGAGAAAGGTAGTATCTATTTTATTGGCAGTTATGTTGATAGTTGCATTTGCAGGCTGTTCAGACAGCGGTAACGGCGGTAACGGCGGCAATGGTGGCAACGGCGGCAATAACGGCGGCGATTATTCAAGCTTAAAGGATGTAAGCAGAACTTGCGTTGATAACATCAACAACGGATTCTCAAATTTAAGCAATAGCTATGACGACAGCTTCTACAGCTCGGATGCCTCTATGTACATTGCATATATGACAAAGGGCAACGACCTTTTGACGGCGGTTGAGTATATATTCTCCGGCGACGAAAAGGACGCAAAGCGCAACCTGAAAGAGGCTCTGTACTTGACAGATCCCGAATATACCGTAGACGGCGGTACTGCAACTGCCACAGGTAAGGGAATCGACGGCGAGGACGCAAAGGTTGTAGTTAAGTATGACGGCGAAAAGAGCGGTCAGGTGGATTACTATGCAGACGGCACGCTCACAAGGTCTGTATCGTTTGTAAACGGCGACGGCTACAATGCTACATTTTATTATGACAATGACATAACTACAGTAAACGCAGTGTATTCAAACGGCGATGTTTATTACGCATTTGACCCGAACGGCACAAGCCAAAAGACCTCGCTCTTTGAAAACCAGTCTGCTCCTGCCGATAAATCGTTTGTTACAAACGGCAGAGAGTATATCGCTCTTGAGGGCGGCAGCTTTGTAAACAGCACGGCAAACTGATAAAACAAATCAAAAGATAACAGGCAAGTCATTTTTATAATGGCTTGCCTGTTTTTTATTGTTGATTAATTAATGTGAAAAACGCTGAATCAGTTTTCCTGCTCCAAAAGCTCCAGAGGATTTATAAATTTATCCGCTTTTTTAATCTCTAAATGCAAATGGAAATCATCAAGCTGTTCACACGGTATACCCTTAATTGCGCCGATGATATCGCCTGCACCCACACCGTCACCGGGGTGTACCATTGTGGTTTCTCCCAAACCGGAATAGTAGGCAACAAAGCCGCCGTTATGCTCTATTACCACCGTTACTCCCATAAGGTCGTCGGTATAGATTTCCTTAACGACGCCGCCTGTCATGGCTTTAACGGGGCTTCCTTTATCTGTTGCAAAGTCAACTCCTCGATGTACACGCCAGTCGTTAAAGGTTTTTGAATATACCGGATTCTCTCCGCTGTATTCTTTCAGTACATTTTTACCTACGGGATAAATCAAAGCACCGTCTGATTCGGGCTCCAATGTATTTACGGTTTCAACGGTTTCGTTTTCAGGCTCTTCCTTGCTGTTATTATGCCCTTGCTGTTGCGTTACCGAGGTTTCCGCAACATTATCCTGAGAAGACTCTGCTTTGCTTTCATCGGAAGAAATTGACGACGGCGATGATGCTGTATCGGGCGCAGGCTGCTTTGTGGTTGAGCTTGTAGCTTCCTTATTGCCTGTTATGCCGCTTACAATTCTATCGGCAGGGGCGTATGATGCAGATGTAAGCGGCGAAGCTTTTGTTTTGGGGTTCATATAATTTACAACGCTGCTGTATGTTGACCATGCCGCCGCCCCTACAGCTATTATGCAAACTGCAAGCGCAATGTAAAAGCCTTTGCCGCCTTTACCGTATTTTGAATTGCCTTTTACAAAGTTTTCAAATTTTATTTTTTTCATTGTTGGCACCTCCGTTAATATTGTTGTCCCAATCTCTGCAAATTATTCAAAAAATATCCTTATCAAAGATTAGTGTAAAACCATATAACGGAAAGTGCGTTCGTACACACCGGTTTGACCGTTTCGTATTTAAAAAATATAGCCAAACGCAGATTTGTGTAATGTATTATGTCGCTTTGAAAGCAGGGTGATTAATCTGTAGTGCTGTTTAATGAGCAGAAAAGTAAATATGCGTCCATAAGATTAATCTCTCCGTTGCCGTCAATATCGGCAAACACCGACCATTTTTCAGGCATAAAATCAGTACCGGACAGATAACCGAGAATAGCCGTAACATCATTTATATCTGTCACACTGTCTGCGTTCAATTCACCTTTTGAGTAAGCCTTAAACCTTGCGGTAAGTTCAACCTCTTCGTCTACGGCAAATGAATATGATATGCTGCTTGACACAAGCTCGTTGTTTGAGTTATACCAACCGTCAAAGATGCTGTTTTCTGCTTCAACGGCATCAACTGTTATTTGTGTACCTTTTGTGTATTCACCGCTGATATCTCCGCTGAGCGTACCGTTGCCGTCTGTTTTTACAGATACGTTGTATTTGGGCGGCAGCTTTGGCAATATAATATCATCCTCAGCTAAAGTCACGGTACACATATCATCGGCAAAACACTTATCGCATTGCGAGCAATACCAGTATTCGATATTTCCCTCATGTTCTTCAGTAGCAGGAACAGCCTCGATTTTATCAGGCATATGACCTGTTGCCGGTATTGCTTCTGTTTTTGTATGTTCGGGAGAGTTATCGCAGGTATATAAGATTAAGCCGTCTTCTTCACATGATGCAGGCTCCATAACAGTTCCGCCGTTCCAATCATGACCTATCGGGTCGGTAATTACAGTTCTTGTATGAGAAGCGTCGTTTTTACAAGTATATGTAATAATTCCGCTTTCTTCACAGGTTGCTTCCTTTACAACTGTACCGCCACCCCAGTGATGACCGGTTGCAGGAAGGGAATCTTCCTTTACATCTCCGCATCGCAAACATACAAATGCAGCTTTGCCCTCTGACTCACATCCGGGTTCATCTATAACAGCCTGTTCCGTCCAGTTATGCCCAAGAGGTTGTTTGTCATCGGCCGCAAGAATATCTTTGATTTGATTATGACAATATTTACAGGTTATAATTGCATAAGCAGGTTCGGTACACGTCGGCTCGGTGTAAACAGTACTGCCAAAATAGTTATGAGTATGATAAAGATTTAAATAAATGCCGGTCAGTACCCCGGAAGACGCACTTTTATAGGTGGTGTATTTTTTTCCGCCGGAGCTGTAGTCGTCGCTTTTGCTGAAATTGATACGTGTTCCGGATGCTGTTGTGCCGTATACGCTGCTTACGGTATCAGCATTGTTGATAATAAATCTTATACGGTAGTATGTAGAGCTTGAAACGGAAATTTTGCCGAACATGGTTATAGCTTCCGAGGTTTGAATAACACCGTTGTTAAGATTAGCCCAGGATACCTGAACCGGAACTTTTGTACCGCTTGTGACCTTACTGCTGCCGGAATCAACAGTGATGTTGTATGTGGCGGTTTCTCCGTCGCAAATCTCTATGGCGAAAACGCTAAGCTGCACTGATGATATAAGCATACATACCGAGATTAAAATTGATAATAGTGTTTTTGTCTTTTTCATAGTTTTCTCCTAACTTTAAAATTTATTTAGTTAGCAACAGCTAACCTGTTTTAAAAATTTAATTCCTTCGCACAGTGCGAAAGAATCAGCTGACGCAGGTTTATAATACTAAATACCTGATAAAAAGCAGAGAGCCTTTACAGTTTAAATTCCGCAATACAGTGTTGTTATAGGCGTAATGTGCAAAGCGCAATACCAAAGCTGCGTAATAGGTTATTGAAAGAAACAACAACCTTACTTGCAAATGTAGTCAGGCGCAGGTAGGAACGCTTTTGCCTGCTATAAGCAATGTGCAACGTGCAAGCAAACGCCGGCCGCCTTTGCCTCGTCTTGCGAAAAATATCCTCGAAAACCTAAATTTGCTTTTAGTATTAAAATTATAACCTGTTGTATTAATATGTCTTGGTTAGCTTTTGCTAACCGAAGCTGTAAAATTAAATTCACAAGGAATGTAAAACAAATTGAAAAACAAACCCATGTGAAACAATACTTTGATACATATCAGCGTTATTATAATACATCATTAGTTTAATGATGTCAACTAAAATTTAAGTTTTTTTAAAGCAAAAAAGCATTTTGCTGAATAAACAGGCAATAAAATTTCTTACAAAAAAAGGCAAAAATGGTAATTTATGTTTATAAATATACAAATAAATATGCAAATTTTCAAAAATATATTGAAATGAGTGCAAAAATGTGATAGATTTATATATAGTATTATAATGGAGTTGTTTGCGGTATATGACAGATAAAGAGGTAAAAAAATTAAAAAGAACGGATATGTTAAAGTTGCTTATTGAAGCTGAAAAGGAAAACGAAAAGCTTCGTTTACAGATAAAGGAGCTTGAGAAAAAGCTGGAATCCAAAACTCTTACCATTGCCAATGTCGGATCTCTCGCTGAAGCTACGTTAAAGCTGAATGAAGTGTTTGAAAGTGCCCAGCGTGCGGCTGACCAATATCTCTATAATATTAAGGAAAGATCTAAGAAAAATGAGCAGTAATATTTTATTAAGTGACAGACCAACCGTTGCCCAGCTCGAACGTGAGCT
>CADBRB010000159.1 GCA_902796955.1 uncultured Ruminococcus sp. | reverse complement strand
GCTGGCGGCAAAGCCGCCTGAGAGGGCGTAATTGCAAAAGCACCGAGTTTGGATTGTGCTTTACCTATTTGTTGCTGCTTGAGAGGGTGTAATTTCTTAAACCGGCAGTTAAAATACTGGCGGCAAAGCCGACAGAGAGGAAATCTATTAGAACTGCTCTCTTGAAATATTTTATCTATAAAAATTTTTGGAATAAAAAAGGAGGTACAAAAATGACAAAAAGGATAACCGCAATGTTGTTGTGTGTGTGCATGGCGCTTATGATAATAAGCGGCTGCGACGGCGACGGAGATAATAATTCATCCGGCACAGAGCCGGATACGGCAAATCCTTATGCAGATTACACTGACCCGACCTTAAATCTTGAGGTTACAAGGTCAACGGACAAGTACAGAAATTACTATGAGATATTTCTGTATTCATACTACGATTCAAACGGTGACGGTATAGGCGATATACAAGGGCTTATCTCAAAGCTTGATTATCTCAATGACGGCGACCCGACAACGGATACGGACTTGGGAATAGACGGTATTTGGCTCATGCCGATAATGCCGTCGCCTTCATACCACAAATACGATGTGACCGACTATTACGGCATTGACCCCGAATACGGCACACTTGATGATTTTAAACAACTTATAGGCGAGTGTGACAAACGAGGAATAAATGTTATAATAGATTTGGTTATAAATCACTGCTCAAGCCAGCACGAATGGTTTAAAAATGCCAAAAAAGAGGTTGCAGAGGGCAAGCTTGACGGATACGCAAAGCTTTTCAGCATAAAGCAAAGCGATAAAAAGCCGAGCGGTTGGAGCAACATATCGGGCAACTGGTACTATGAGTGTAATTTTACACCGCAAATGCCGGAATTTGATCTCAGCGGTGACGCCGCAAGGGAAGAGTTCAAAAAAATAGTAAAATATTGGCTTGATATTGGTGTAGGCGGATTCAGGCTGGACGCAGTTACATATTACAGTGACGAAAAAGTAGAGGGAGTAGACTTTTTAAGCTGGCTGAGCAAGACAGTTGAGGAGATAAACCCAAATGCATATATAGTAGGCGAGTATTGGGTAAATGTGCCTACAAAAATTTCCGATATGTATAAATCAGGTGTAGATAGTCTGTTTAATTTCCCGTGTTCGGGTTTGGACGGCTACGTTATAGATTGTGTGACGACTAATGCAGGCGCAAGCTTTGCGCAATCCATATACGATTACCAAAGTATAATGCGCAGGGGCAACGAAAATATGATAGACGCACCGTTTATATCAAATCATGATCAGGTGCGCAGCTCCGGGCCTTTGGGCAAGGACCCCGTCAAAATGAAAATGGCGGCAGCGGCATATATGCTTATACCCGGCAACCCGTTTATCTATTACGGAGAGGAAATAGGCATGGGCGGCGACGGCTCGACAGACCCAAACAAACGCACAGGCATGGTTTGGTCGCTTACCGACCTGACAGGATATACAAAACTCCCGCCAGGAGCCAACAACAAGTATAAGCCCGAAAAGGGTGTTGACGAACAGCTAAAGGATAAGGATTCTCTTTTGAATTTCTACAAAAGGGTAATCAAAATCAAAAATCAAAATCCTGCAATAGCACGAGGAGAAATCACAGAGGTTATAGATTTGGGCAAGCCGTCTGTAGGTGCATATAAAGTGAAATACCAAGATACGGAGCTTATTGTAGTTCATAATATGGCGGATAATCCTCGCACCGTAAGCATATCTAAAGCCGACTACGGATACAGCTCGATAAGAGGTGATTTGGTAGCAGGAGAGATAGCAGACGGCACTCAGCCGTATATATCGTTAAGCGGTGATGAGCTGTATTTGCCGCCATATTCCACTGCGGTACTCGGATAAAGCCTAACAATAATTCTGCCATTTTACTGATTAGCATACAAAATTATAATTTTACCAATAGTAAAATCTTTTCCCGAAAAATCAATGTGCTTTATGCAAAATCCGATAAAACCGTTGATGTGAAGAACAGGAAACAGAGAATAAAGTCAGGACCGGCTCATCGCTCTTAACAGAGCTTTGAGCCGGTCATTGCTTTTTGTTTTACCTTTATATTAGGTATTGTAATACTGCATTGTGAGCAAGTCACTTGTGCAGGCACTCCTCAGAATTGCATAAAGACTAAGCTTAACGTAGTCTTTATATGGGCATATGCGGGTTAAAATTGCTGTAAAATTTGTAATTTACTTTATTATATAAACGCAAAAAATTCACATAATTACCTCATATAAAAGCATAAAAGACCAATATAAGTGCCAAATTTTAGTGTTTTTAACAAAAAAAATTAAATTTTCAAAAAGAATACAAAAAGCTATTGTAAAATTTGCGGTTTTTTGGTATTATTTTAATAGAGTAGAAGTATATCTGCGTAGAATGCTGCCGTAATTGGAGTATGGTGTTTTATCAGTGTACTTTATGTAATTTAGTAAGCTTTATAAACCAAATGTAGAAAGATAAGTCTTAAAGGAGGATAAAACATGAAGTTATTAAGAGGGACAGTTTCTATTGTGCTTTCAATGCTCATGGTGTTAAGCCTGTTTACCGTTGTACCGGTAGCAAGCGCATTATCCGGCAGTATACCGGGTAGCAGCCTGACATATTCTTTTGACGAAGGTACAGGAACATTGACAATCAGCGGTACGGGTGCTATGCCTGATTTTGGAACAAATATGGATCAGCCGTGGTACGCACAAAGGAAGAATATAAAAAAGCTTGTTGTCAATGAAGGCGTAACAAGTATAGGTGCAATAAACTTTATGAATCTGTGCTTTATTACCGAGATTTCATTGCCTCAATCTCTTTTATCCATAGGACGTATGGCTTTTAAAAACGTAGGCGATGTTGAGGAGATAGTAATACCGGACGGCGTTGTTACCATTGAGGATATGGCATTTGCAAGTGAAGACGACAACGTTATAAGATACGGTCAGACAAAGAAAATCGTTTTGGGCGCAAATGTTGAAACAATAGGCAATGCCGCATTCAGGGAGCAAAGACACCTTGAAGAGGTTGTGTTCAATAACAAGCTTAAAACTATTTGCAACAATGCATTCTTTAACAATCAGGTTTTGGCTACAATCAATCTTCCGGACAGCCTTGAGGAAATACAATCTGAGGCATTTGCCGGGAATATGGTTGTTACAAATATACATTTGGGTAGCGGACTTAAAACGATAGGTGACGGTGCATTTTCTATATGCAGTCAGCTTGAAAATGTAAATATACCTGCCAGCGTTGAAAATATCGGCGCTAACCCGTTCTCAGGTATTTCAAAGGCATATAATCTTGATTTAGACAGCAACAACACCCATTTTACCTATGACGGAAGGGCGCTGTATAATAAAGAAAAGACAAAGCTCATAACCTTTGTGGGCGGCGGCTCTTACACTGTACCCGAAGGTGTGGAGATAATAGGCGAGAGCGCATTTAATACCTCCCTTGTTACAAAGGTAAATCTTCCTAATTCTTTGAAGAATATAGAGAGAAGAGCATTTTTTGCGTGCTTTAAGCTTGCGGATGTCCTTATGGGAACAAAGCTTGAAACCGTAGGTACAGAGGCGTTCAGAGGATGTGCACTGCTTTCAACCATAGCATTCCCTCTCACTGTTACTACGATTGGAAATTCTGCATTTTACGGCTGTACAAGTCTTACATCGGCACTTATACTCAATGATCACGTTGTGATAGAGGAAGATGCTTTTGCGGCAACCGGAGTAGGCATGACAATAAAAAGTACGGTTGATAACGGCAACCTCAAAGCTTATGCTGAGGAAAACGGCTTCGATTACGAAAAAATCGAAATTGTTACACCGGATCCGACAGAGATAACCAGCATTGTAGGCAGGCAGTACAATGAAATCAGAATACAGTGGAGAAAAATAGATACTGCAAGCGGATACATCATTTATAAATCTATGGACGGCGGTATAACTTACGACTTCCTCGATATAATAGATGACGGAAACATTACGACTTACTCCGACTACGATGTAAATATAAACAGGCTGTATTACTATAAAGTGGCGGCTCTTGTTCTTGTAAACAATCTGCAAATTATAAGTGCAAGCTCTGAGGCAAAATCTGCTTCTACAAGGCTTGAAAGAACAAGTGTTGACAGAGAGTTTACATATGTTAATTACAATACGGTACACATCTCATGGAACAGTGTTCCCGGTGCGGACGGTTATTATATCTATACAAGGCTTGAACACGGCGACAATCCGCAATTCGTAATGGTTAAAAAAGAGCTTGACCATAACTATACCGACGTTACGGATCTTAATACCGATATGGATACATCCATACAGGTTGCCGCCTTCAGAATGAGTGATGATAACAGAGAAATTGCCGGCGACACAGGTTCTGGTATTACAGTTCACCCTGTTTTGAGAGAAATAAACATCACAAAGATTGAACCGTATGATTTTGAAACCATAAAAATTGAGTGGAATGCCGTACCAGGCGCAGAGGAATACAGAATAGACTATTCCAAGAACTCAAATCTCAGTGATTCAAAAACCATTACGGTCTATGACCCGTCGGCAACATCATATCTTATTACAAATCTTGACTCATTTGTACAGTATTTTGTAAGAGTAAGAGCCATTCGCTCAAATGTTGAAGGCGAAACTCAGTCAAGAAGCGGTATAAGTGCCGCAACCCCGGTACTTGAAGAGGTTGCGAGCCTCTCCGTAAAGAGAATAGGACTTGTAAATGTTGAGATGAACTGGCCTAAGGTAGACGGTGCTAACGGCTACCGTATATACAGCAAGCTTGGCGACAACGATTGGATAGAGATATATCAGGCTTCTGCCGAACAGTCCACATATACTGTAAACGACCTGCTTACAGATAAGGAATATCAGTTTAAAATTGAAGCTTACAGAATTAATTCGGACGCAGTAGAGGTTAGAAGTGCGGCGTGTGAAGCACCAAATACAGTTGTAACTACGTTTGACCCTCCCGTAATAACAGAGGGAAAGATGACGGCGTTTAACAAGGTATCGCTTGCATGGAATAAATCCATAGGCGCAACAGGCTATGAGATTTGGAGAAGTACAGATTCTGGAGCATATGTACTTGTGGGAACACGCTCCGAGGAGAACGAGGTAAATGCTGTTGATACCTACTACTTTAACGATACTGTAGAAACAGGCAGTGTTTATGTATATAAGATAATAGGATATTATGAGGCAAAGGCTATAGTCGGTTATGAAAAGCAGTATACAGAACCGTCAAACCTCTATACGGTAAAGGCTATAGCAACCACACCTGTAGTAACCGTAACCGGCAGAACATATGAGTCCATATCTTTGGATTGGCAGGATATACCTGAGGCAATGTATTATTATATTCAGTGGACAACCTATGAGGAAGCCGAGGAAAACCAGTGGCAAACTTATCAGTATGCTTGTCCTTTCAGCGAATATACCATGCATGGACTTGAAACAAATGTAACGTATTATTTCAGGGTTTATGCTACAAACGAAGAGGCTGACAGCTATTCAAAATGCTCTGTAGTCGTTTCCGATGTACCGATACTCAATATTCCCGATAATGTTGCTACAAAGGTTATAAATTATAATGATGTAAAAATCAGCTGGGACGAAGTTGAAGGAGCATCCGGATATGACGTGCTTAGAAAAGCACAGGGAGAAGAAAGCTTTGGACTGCTTGTAAGAGTAGACAGCCAGGTATTAAGCTATAACGACACAGACGTTATAACCGGTATAGAGTACTCATACATAGTTGTGGCTTACAGAAATATAAGAAATGACTTAAGATATAGTGAAAACTCGGTTACCGTAAAGGCTAAACCGGTGCTTAATCCGACTATTTTTGTAAACGGTTCAACAAGAGCCGCAAACTACAGAACGAATAAGCTTGCATGGAACGCAGTGCCGGGCGCTATTGAGTATAGAATATACAGAAGTATAGATGACGGTCAGTTTGTTTTATATGCTACGCTTAACAGTGAGAAGAGCAGCTATGAAGATAACGAAGCCATAACAGGCTCAAAGAACAGCTACTATGTGATTTCCTACAGAAGTGATATAGCAACCTCTACTTCAGATGTTGTGGATCTTTACCCGATACTTGAAAAGGCCGAGATAACCGGCTCGGATGTAAATTCATCGGAGTCACTGACTCTCTACTGGGAGCCTGTTGAGGGAGCTACAGCATACGATGTTTATTATGCAACAACAGAGGGCGGACCTTACAGCACTCCGCTTGAATCTGTAAGCACATCATATGAGGTTACAGGTCTTAGATCTAACCAAACGTATTACTTCTATGTAGTATCAAAATATGCAATGAATTATTATGATATGTCCACAGCTTATGCAGAGCATTCAGATATATATCAGGCGTGTATAAATCTGGTTGCTCCGGATAACAGAGTGGCGGCAGGTACATCTACTTCATCTGTAAATCTTAAATGGAACGAGGTAGAAGAAGTTGCCGGATATCACATTTACAGATATAACGGCTCTGCATGGGCAGAGATAGGCGAGGTTCCTGCGGGATATTCGTCATTTAACGACAATAATTTGAAAGCGGGAACAGGTTACAGCTATAAGATTTGTACATATCTTATGGGAATGGACGGCAGTTCAAAGGTTGAAAGTGCTTTCGGTAGCTTTAATCCTGTTGCAACTATGCCGGGCAAGGTAACCCTTACAGGTGCGCAAACCGGTGAGTTCAATACTGTTGCACTGGAATACTCGGCGTCAAATTCCGCTGAAAAGGTAAACTATGTGATACAGCGCAAGATGGGCGCAAACGGAACATATGAAACCATAGGCACTACCGAAGAGCTTACGTTTAACGATACAAATGCGGAAACAGGCAAGATATTCATCTACAGAGTTGTGCCGAGCGTTACATACGAGGGCTACTATATTGAGGGCGAAGCCTCAAACGAAATAGAAGCAAAGACAATACTTGTAAGTCCTGTTATTACATCGTTGACACAGGCGGATTATAACGCCGCAACTCTTGTTTGGAACAGTACAGAAGGAGCCGACGGATATATTATCTACAGGTCTTTGAATAACGACAATACAAGCTGGTCTGAAATAACAAGGCTTGAGGGCAATGACACTACAACGTATACAGACAATACTTTGACTTGTAACGTAGAGTATTACTTCGCCGTTTGTCCGTATAGACATTCTGCTGTAGAGGGCGGAGATGACTATATAGGAGAGATTAAGAATCCTTCAAGCATTACAACCAGATTGGATAAGGGCGTAATCACAGAGCTTATAAGCACAGGCTACAAGTCCATTAAGCTTACGTGGAAGAAAGTAAACGGCGCAGAGGGTTACAGAGTTTACCGCTCCACAAACGGCAAGGACTTTGGTATGATAAAGGATATCACCGATACAAAAGTTCTTACATATACGGCAGATGACCTTGTATGCGGAATGACATATTACTATAAGGTTTGCGCATATAACAAGGTTGGCAATAAGCCTGTTTTGGGCGCAGAGTCTGCGGCTAAAGCCGTAACGGTTCTGCCCTCTGCACCTACTGTATCATCAGTTAAGGCGATAAGCAGAACAGGTATTGCAATCAAATGGACAAAGGTTGACGGAGCAGACAGCTATACGGTTTACAGATCTGAAAAAAGTGCAACGTCAGGCTTTGAAACGATTGCCGAGACCGGAGAGAATACGTTTAGCTATAATGACTTAAACCTCAAATCCGGCAAGACATATTATTATACCGTAAAGGCAAACAGAGGCAAGCCGCCTGTAAGAAGCCTCAGCAATAAAGGTAAAGGCGTATCGCTTATACCGGATACACCCGCTATAACCAAGGTTGCAGGCACAGCCTACAATAAGCTGAAGATAACTTGGGCTACGGTAAGTGATTGTGACGGTTACGTTCTGTACAGGTCACTTAAAGATGACTCCGGCTGGGTGAAGGTTACATCAACGGAAAACCCGAAGGCGACTACATATACGGATACCGTAAGTGAATGCGGCGTAACATACTACTATACAATCAAGGCTTTCTGGAACGGTGGAGCTTACAGTAAATACAATAAGGGTGTAGGTGGACATACTACTCCGTCTATGCCTACGATAAAGACAGCTGCCTCAACCGGTTATAAGAATATAAAGCTTACATGGGCAGCTATAAAAGAAGCAAACGGTTATCTGATTTACAGAACCGAAAAGACTGACGGTACAGGCTGGAAATCCATTAAGGATATAACAAGCGGCACAACAGTAAGCTATACAGACAGCACCGCCGAGACCGGCAAGCTGTACTATTATACTATAAAATCATATGTAAATGTTGAAGGCGCAAAGATACAAAGCTCATATGATAAAAAGGGTAAATCTGCAAAAGCCATACCTGCAACGCCGAAAATCAGCTCTGCAAAGCAGGCAAGCGTGAAGAGTATAAAGCTTACTTGGAGTAAGATTGCCGGTGCAAACGGATATTTAATTTACCGCTCGTTAAAGAGCAAAAGCGATTGGACTAAAATAGCCACAATCAAGAGCGGAACAACCGTTACATATACAGACTCAAACGCAGTTCCCGGTACACAGTATTATTATACTATGAAGGCATATACAACTACGGATTCGGGCAGTATATACAGTAAGTACCAAACAACAGGTACAGCCGGAAAGACAACGTTTACAACGCCGAAGATAAGCAGTGCTAAGGCTACTGGCTTTAATGCAATTACGCTTAAGTGGGCAAAAATAGCCGGCGCAGACGGATACACCTTGTACCGCTCCGTGAAGAGCAGCGGCTCATGGACGAAGATAGGCACAGCCAAGAGTGCCGCCACCTCATATGTGGATACCACCGCAGTATTCAATACGCAATACTACTACACGATAAAGGCATCGTGCAAAGTTGCCGGTAAAACTTACACAAGTAATTATGTTAAAACCGGTACAGCGGGTAAAATAACTGCTGATGCTCTTATCCCGACATTTACGCTTAGTTCTGTTGGCTATAACTCAATAAAGATTAAATGGAATCCGATATCCGACGCAGGCGGATATATAGTTTACAGAACCGAGAAGAGCGATGGCACCGGCTGGAAATCTATAAAGAATATCAAGAACAATACAACGGGAGCCTATACCGACAGCACCGCTGTATGCGGAAAGACATATTACTACACTGTTAAGCCGTATAAAGCTATAAGCGGTAAAACAGTATATGGCGGATATCTCAAGAACGGAAAATCCTGCGTGGCTATACCTGCAACACCTGAGGTAACTGCTGTACAACAGCAGGATATGACCGTGCTTGTTGAGTGGAATGAGATTGCCGGTGCGCAATCATATCAGGTTTTCAGAAAACCAAGTGGCGGTAAATGGACAAAAATAGGTACGGAAACAGAGGGCGTTCTCGTATTTATGGACGAACCCGTTGAGGCCGGCGTAGAGTATGAATACACTGTAAAAGCAATATGTAACAATACGGCAAGTAAATTTACAGCTGTTAAAATGACAATGTACGTTGAGCCTGTATAACAGACAGTAGAATAACAAAAATAAGGGGCAGAGATTTATCTCTGCCCCTCAGTCGAGGCAGATTATACGAAAACAAATTCGTCGGCGTACAGCGGAGAGCCTCCGCTCCCACTTCGCACACAAAGCTATATGAAACAATTTTACTCTTTT
>CADBRB010000158.1 GCA_902796955.1 uncultured Ruminococcus sp. | reverse complement strand
TTCAAGTGATGCAACACCGGTGTCATCGGTTGTAATAACCATATTAAAGTTTCTTACATCCTCATCCTCGGATTCCGGATCGCCCTCTACAAGATAGCTGACATTTGGCAGTCTTACAAATGAAGCCGTATCCTCAGTATAAGGCTTGTCGATAAATTCATCAGGATCCTCACCTGTCTTAACTATACTGAGATTTCCTAACGTTCTAAGCTTATTTGTAAACGAAACGGTAAGCTCATAATCCGGATTGCCCTTATTATAATAGCTTAAATCCATCTCATTATAGCCCAGAGTTTGTGCGGCACTGCCGATGAATGTATTTGTATCGTAAATTTCCTCGATAGTATAATCGCCAACCCAAAGTTCGACTTCTGTTGTGGACATCTTGCCCTTCTCGCCGTATTTTGTAATGCTCGGATTTATGTTGACATACTGCAGGAATTCGTTTCTGCCGTTAATCAAGCCGGAAATCTTATAAACTATATTACTGATGTCGCCGCCGTCCGGAGCGTACTTGATTATCTTAATCGGTACTTTCTTCGGCGTCTGATTTACAGTGAATATAACCGGATTGTATGCGTTTGAACCGTATTCGATTTCCACAAATCCTTCACTCGGTTTAAGGTCGTAACACTTGTTGCCCTTTGATGACATTTCAATGACCTTGTATCTGCCGACAGGTATGTTGACAAACATTGCAACACCGTTTGCATCGGTATTTGCCTGGTAAACCAAGTGAGCATTAAACGGATTGCTGTATCTCTTTTCTCCTGTTTCGGGATCTGTGATAAGCACGGACTCGATTCTGAACGTTATATCTGCAAGGTCTACTTTTTGACCGATAGTGCCGTCTGCAAGAACTATGTTGTCCATTGGAGGAGCATACTTGTCGATTCTCAGAGTACCGAGCTGACGCTCGTTAAAGAATACGTTAGCGGCGTCAACGTTATCCTCAGGTCTTGCATTTGTTATGTAGTAAACCTTTCCGTCCTCTTCGATACTTACAGGGTAGTTGCCGTTATCAATAAGATATCCGGCAGGAGATACTGACTCAACAAGAACATATTTACCGTAAGGCACATCCTTGATGAGAAGCTCGCCGTTCTCGTCGGTATAGTATCCCGCAGCGTACATCGGCTCGTCATCGGTATGAACACCGTCGCCATTGGTGTCGATATACAATGTAAAGTATGCTTTCTTATAAGTGTGATTTACAATGCTCAATCCACTTGTACGGTCATACTTCTTAAGGAATATATCTCCGACTATTCTTTCGTTGTCTATGTCATATTCCAAAACCTGCTCGTCATACTGTACGAATACAGTCTGCTGTGACGAACGTGTGGCAACATAGCCGTACGGAACAAGTATTTCTTTGAGTATCCATCTGCCGTAAGGTACATCGTTGAACTCAAAGTAACCGCCGTTCTTTGTGTAGCAGGTTTCTATAGCGTTGGCTATATTAAAGTTAGTTGTTCCCTCTTTAAAGAGACCGAACAATGCACCGTCAATCTTGACGCTCTTGTCGCCGAGCTTGACCTTATAGCCGCATATCTTGCCGAGTATCAATGTATTGATCAGCGTGTTTCCGTTATTTGCTGCAAGCGGATTAACCGGCATAAGCTCGATATAGCCGTCAGCGTCAACCTCATATGTCACGCCTCTTCCGGTAGTGTAGCTGCCGTTCTTTTGTGCATTGAGGAAGTATTCAAATGTTACGTCATATATGGCTGTATCAATATTGTATGCCTCGTGTGTCTTAATTTCTCTGATGTAATAGCGTCCTGCAGGTACGTCGGCGTCAAATACACCCTCGCCCAGACCGGCACTTCTGTCAACGCTGCTCATTTTAACGGTTGAAAGCAGGCCGTTTGCAGGTATCTCGGTACCGTCGATTGCAGTAAGCTTATCCTTTGCAAAGAGTCCGTAAACAACTTCAGTGACCTCATCGTCAAAGCCGATGCCCCACTTTTCGTTTTGTTCCATAGACTTCTTTACTCTGAATCTTACCTTTTGTCTGTCATCGGAAGCAGTTGCCTTAATCTTTGAAACCGGTGTTTCCTGATCGGTATTATTTACCCTGACATAAATCGGAGTTTCGTCAAGAAGCATACCCTCAGGAGCTATCTTTTCAACTATTCTGTACAAACCGTTGTACAGCGGCTTTGAAAGTCCGTGACCGTCTTCTCCGGTTGTTATGGTGTCTACAGGTATTCTCTGAGTATCGAGCCTGTTGCCGAATTCATCGCGATATCTCGGATAATTTCCGCTGTAATCGGCAACTATCGGCTTAGCGTATTGCCTCATGTCGGCAGGAATATCCGGGAATGCGCTTACACTTTCAACAGCGTATACATCGAATACCGCACCCTTCAAGCCTATTTCCTCATATACAGGAGTATAGAGCTTGTCGTTCTCATAGTACTTACTCTGGTCGATAGAGGTCATACGTTCGCCCTTCTTGTAGAGGTCGATTTGACCCTTAAGCGGAGTATCCTCGAACACTCTCGTCATTGTGTCGACCGGATCGCCCTTTTCGTTATAATAGTCAGCATCAAAGCCGGGACGAATAGTAACTACATCGCCGTTTTCCCACTTTCTTCTTACAAAGCCCGTAGGAGCGTCGATTTCATGTATCTCATAATCGCCTACATCTATCTGCAGCTCGGAGATAGCCATACCTGTTTCATCGGTTTCGATAACGTACGGATCCTTATCTGTGCTGTTGCGGTAATTGAGCATCATATATTCGGATGTAGCTTTATTCCACAGCTTGAACTTAAAGCCGGACAGATTGACCGTCTTTTCAGTCGTGTTGTGACCGTCTATGTCGCTGTCTGTCTTGATAACCTTGACGTATACTGGAGTTGTCGGGTTGCTCAGTATGGCGAATGTTCTCTTTGCTTCGTTTGAGAGCATATCTCTGAGTACTACAACAGGATCTTCACCCGGATGTGCATCGACGAACTCCGGATGCTCGGTTATATAATTCTGAATAAATGTTTCTTTATTCTCTACTCTTCTGGAGGCCGTGAGTATCTCACGTTCCTTCATTACCTCTTCGTTGTTCCACGCTTTGTAGAAATCATCTCCGTAGAGGTACTGCAATGCTGCATCGTTTATCTCTAAGACCTGAATAGGATCCGGAACTGCAGTGTATGCCTTCCATGTGGTTATCTGTTCAAGCAGATACTGACCGTATGGCATATAGGCAGATTCACACTGACCGTTCACATCGGTTATCAGGTAGTCCTGGAGCAGGTTGTACGCACGTACTCTCTCACTTATGGCACGTTGCTTATCTAATATCTCCTGACGAAGATTTGCATCGTGATCCATATTGTAGAACTGCGGGTCAAATTCAGGATCGGAAGGATTCTGGAGTACAGGATCTTCAGTGGTGAGCCTCGGAGTTTCCGTTTCCTCATTCCACATAAATCCGGTATCCTTTGAGTAAACCTTAAACTCTACGCAGTATTCGGGTATTTCAACTCTCGAACCGTCTTGGAATACAAGAGCTGTTTTAATTGCTCTGAGCGGTATCATCCACGGAACTTCCTTAGCTATGTAAGCCTGTCCGCCGTCCTTATCTCTCTGACCGGTTATTGTGTACTTTGTTTGCTCATACAACCTGTTATAGCGATCAGCGGCAAGGAGTCTTTCGGATTTTGCGTCGATATAGATTACCTCATCACTGAGCATATAACCTGTAGGCGGTGTTTTTTCAACAAGCTTATAGCCGTCGCCGCATACGTAATAGTCAGAAACGATGTATACGTGACCCGGGCTTAATACATCTGCAAGCTCCGGATCTTTTTCAATCCAGTAAGAAGCCTCATGTGTAGTGTAATCTGCAAGGAACAGGTCATTATAATACAATGAGTATACTGCGTTTTCAAGTGTAGCGCCGCCTCTCGGTACTTCGCCTGTTTCTATATCCTGCTTTTCCATTACTACTCTGAACTGCTTCAATGAGTTTTCAAAGTCAAGAACCGTAAGCTCACGGGCTTTATCACTGTTGGGAACAAGGTGATAAGCCAAATCAGTCATGGCGGTAACTCTTGTTCTTCCGTCCTTGACTATTACTTCCAGATTACCCGGTGTCGGGTGATACGGATCATACGGTACCATATTGTCTGTACGTGAATACGGATAATACGGCTGTTTATACGGTATGTCATTGTACCACTGTATCTGTATATACTGCTTATCCGGCTGCATAAAGGCGGAATCGGTATTTATTTCTTCAACTTCATAGTAGTAAATCATACCGATGGTGTCTTCGTCAAGCGGCCTGAAGCGTGATATCTTATACGGGTCTGTTACCTGTCCGGTAATATCGGTGTCTACAGTTGCGTTGATGTAGTTACCGATATCATTGTTAAGGTTTTCATCGCCCTTAATAATATAGTGTTCTGAGTTCTTTTCGTTCTTGAGGAATTCCTCATAATCGAACTGTGCCTGATTCTTCGGATAGTACAGATAATCGTTTATGAGTATGTCATCGAATACCGCAATACCGTTTTTATCGGTTGTTGCGTAATACTCGGTTTCATACGGAACTTCTTCGGTAGCATAGCTTGTCTTGTTGCCGTAGATATCCTTTCCGTACCGTCCGTAATACTGCGGCGGCGTAAGAACTCCGGACTCTATAGATGCAAGGCTCGTTGCCGTTATCTTGAATGTGTATCCGGAGAGATCCACAGTTTCATCTATTGGCAAACGTGTATTTTCATCTATAGTTTGAGCCGTCTTTTTAATTACAAGAACGCCTCTCTTCAATCTGTTGTAGAAGGAGCGGTTGTAAGGCTCATATGTTTCAACTACTTCTTTCCAAAGTATAGGAGCTGTATCCTTAGGCAGAACAATGTATCTTCTTGGTGTATTAACCTCGGTTATGGTGTACTCCCAAGCATCAACATCGCCGCTGGAGTGCGGTATGGCTCTGTCAACATTGGCTTCCATAGTATAATCTGTGCCAAGTCTTAATGTAGTTCTGTTCTTTTCCTTATAGTTCTTGTCTGTGATTGAATCTCTGAAACGTGCCTGAGTATTCTTATACTCAACAGCTACCTCAACCTTAACCTGACCTATTGCGCCTGTTACGGCATCATGCAGAGGAATCTCCAGACCCTTGGATGATCCAAGCTTCCAAAGCACTATATTGTAGTCATTCTGGTCGAGATTTACGTTGTAATTTGACGGAACTATTCTGAACATTACCTGCTGTGTTGATTGCTTCCACTGTTTAGCGGCATTTGCAGGACGTGTAATATACAGCCAGTATACAATCTCCTGCGTAGCATCGGTAGTAGATTTAGCCAGTCTATTCAGATACGACGGACTAAGTGTAAGCGTACCTGCATCGTCACTCGCCAAAACATCAACAAATTTGGCAATTCCCTGTTCATTTGTATTTTCAAAGAAGTCTATGGTGTACAGTGCCTCATGCTCCTGACCGTTCACACGAGGTGTAACAACGCCTGTGCTTATATCGTTAGGTACCAAATCACCTGTTTGTACTTCGTGCCATTCATCGGTTTGTATCTTTGCAAGCGCCTTACCCGTAAGTCTAAAGGTAAAGTCTTTAAGGAAGCCGTCCTCACTGGTCTTGCGTATCTCCAAATCGCCGCGCTTTAGCTGGTTATAGAAATACAAGTTGTAGTTGTTCTTCCATCTTGGACCGATACCATTGCCCTCTGCATCGAGTACATCTCCAGCCCAGCCTTCAACATCATAGTCTGGGTAGACAGGATGTTTGACATCCCATTTGACGCCCTTATAGTATCTGGATTCGTTCCAAATAATAGGCGTTGTTTGAACATCCGGGACCATATACCTGGTCTTGGTATTGACCTCTTCTATTACATACTGATATTTGTATTTATCATTTTCAGCCTGTTCATCCCACGTTATCAGTACATTTTCAAACCTTGCAATACCGTTTTCATCGGTGGTTGCGGTATACGTGAACTCATTGAGCGGTTCTCCGAATACCGAATACGGATAACGTATTTTGCCTGCAAGCGGCTGAGATGTCTTTTTATTTCTGCTGAGCTGATCCTCCGCCTGATGCCATGCAAGCGAAGTACCTGTGAGCTTAAAGGTCATACCTTTTATAAAGCCGTCCTCACTCGTCTTCATAATTCTGAGCGAGCCGCGCTTCAACTCATTCAGGAACATCAAATCAACTATCTTTTCAACAGGAAGTCCCGGCGTCTGATCTCCCTGATCTGCCGGAGTAAAGTACCATTCTACTCTGGCATCCTGATTACGTGGCTGGATATACCTTGTAGGTGTATAGATTTCCTCTATCCACGACGCTTCACTACCTGTGATAGGTATATCCCTGAACCAGATGGTCGCAGTTGTCCATTCAACCTTGTTTATCCATACCTTATTGACATCGACATCCTGAAGCTTGGTTGTCTTGGTGTACCAGCCTCTGAGCTGTTCAACGCCGTTTCTGGTAGCCAGAGTACCGTATCTGTGCTGCCATGCCCTCTTGTTTCTCATTGAGTCGCCGGGTACGGGATCAACGGGATCCATGGTTGTATCGGTTATAGTACCTTCATGTATCCATTCAAGGTGCGTCTGTTCATACGCCAGCGTTCTAAGATTCAGCTTGAACGTTAAGCCTACTACCAAGTCGTCTTCACAACGCTTTACTACCCTGATGTCACCACGCTTTAGCATATTGAACGAGCGTACGTAGGTTGTATCGCTTGATTCCGTTTCCTCTGTAAAGGTTATTTGTACGGGTATTCTGTTAATATTCTTATTCTTTACAGGGTTCATCGCATCGCAGGCGGATTCGTTACGTTCAAAATTGTAGTTTTGAACATAGTAACGTGTGGGAACATCTACCTCTTCAAGGTAGTAGTAGTTGTCCCAGCCCGGATTATGCTCGCCCTTTCTGTCATACTCATCGTGCTTTGCACCCGAAATAAGTATGTTGTCGAATCTTGCTATACCGTTTGCATCGGTATATCTGTATTCATCTATGTATGCGCCCTCAAGAGAAGTACCGTACAGATGGAAGCGGCGTCCCTGCTTTTGGCTGTCCTCCGCCCACTTTTTAACTACAAGGTTACCTCTTTTGAGTTTATTATAGAAGCTGATAGATGTTGTCTGATCCCAGCGTATTGAGAATGACTGGGGATGCGGACGTATAAATTTATAGAGGAACTTATCCTTACCGGGGTAAACCTCATCCAGCGTATAATTACCGATGAGAATACCGTCATCGTAATAGCTGATTCCTCTGTAATCTATAACACCGTTCAGGTCTGTAGCACGCAAAACATGCACGCCCATAGCTCCGAGATCCTTATTATCCGGATCATCCGGAGGAAGCAGTCTAAAGTCATCTGCATACTGCTGTACCCATGTTTGATTGTATGCCTCCGGCGTACCAAAGAGGAAAAATTCTATGTTTGCAATCGTCTTTGGAGAGCCTACAAACTCTGAATCCTTATATAGCTTCAGCCAGCCTATCTTAGGTGCGTTATAGAATGTATGACTGACAGGCTCCGGTTCAGAAATAACATTTCCGTCTTCATCGTACTCAGGAGCGGGTACCGTAAACGAAAAACTGCCCGATGATTGTCGACCTGAGCCGTCGCTCGGATAGAAACGTGACGGGTAGTCCGTTTCACTGATAGTATAAGAACCGGCGACTATATTTCCAAAATCAATATTACCGGCCGAATCTGTATATTTTACTCTATTGACTTCACCGCCAAGATCGGTGGTGCCTTCAAGCGTAAACTCAAAGCCTGACAAATCCTCATATGCGCTGAAACCTCTCATGCCGTAGTTGGGATATGTGGTTGTAACCATCCTTTTAACTATCTCACATTCTGTTTCAACAAGACCGTTTTTATATGTGACGGTATAGCTTTTGCCGGGTTTACCGGTAAATTTCGTTTCAAACCCGCTATATGTTGCCGTTGTACCGCTGACCGTTATCTTAGGTGCGTCAAATCCGCCTTCAGGGATATGCTCCTTTATCGTGACTTTGCCGGCAGGAGTAATATTTTTAAAATCCTTTGACTCGCCTGCTTTCAGCGAAATTGTCTTAGGGTTAAAATTGCTGTTTCCCTTAATATATATGTCAAACTTAAACTTTGGCATAGATGCGCCGCCGCCGGCGGCGGAAACACTGCCTGCCTTTTTAATCGTAAGATTCATGCCCTCGATTTTAACAACAACAGAAGCGCCGTCGCCGCCTGAGCTTTCACCCTCGTAAGGAACATAGAAAGGCTGATAGTTTGTTCCTGAAGTGGGTTCGTATTTTTTTGCATAATAATACTTACCGCCGCCCGAAAGAGACGCAGTAATCTTAACATTCAATATATTGTTTACATCGGACGCTTTGATCCTGTAATAAAAGCCCTCGGTTATCTTACCTTTTCTTTCAAGCTTATCTTCAACCTTTGAGATTTTGTTCTTATCTGTCTTTTGAATATCGACCTTCGGAGTACCTGCTCCGTCTACTTCCACCTTTAATTCACGTGTGCGGAAATAATCGCCGGCTAAATACATATCATGCTCGGTTGCTTTTTTCTTCTTCTCAACGTCTATGATTTTTATTTTTCCGCCGCCGCCGCCAATCTCATCTACACTTTTACACGCTAATGCGCCGTCATATATTTTTTTGCATACTTTACCGTATGCTTTACCTGAATACGCTGACCAGTTTATGGTTACATCGTTGTTATATGCGGCAAACGCAGTCTGCGTAACATACGACTGCAAAAGCCAGCTCGGTGAAGACTGACCCCATGAGCCTACATCGTCATTATGAAACTCACCCGGCTGAATAAAACCGTTACTCAATATATAACACACAGCAGGTGTCTTTACGTCCCCGACATACTTATAGGTAATTGAAGCATCGGGAGTCGTCTTTTTATGAGCCTGGCAGTAGGCCGCAAGACTATCCTCCACCGTAAGTCTTTCTGGGAACCACGGTCCGAGAGGGTCATACCTGACACCTGGAGTGTTATACTGCTTGATATGAATAGTCTTACTGAACGGAAATGCAGAAGCCTGCTGCATTTCAAACAACTCAGTCGGTATTATACCGGACATCATAAGGAATACCAGTATAAATGAAAGCAGACACTTTCCAAGCTTGTTGACTACTTTGTTCATATGTTTGTTTCTCCTTTCTTAATTTTAGGTCATTGACCTGATAACGCTAAAATTCCGTTAATTCGACCGGATATCATACAATTTGCACAGAGTAGAATATTGAACTAAAGACCTGCGGATACCTCCGGCAGATATTCCGCTGAATCTCAGCCTGCTTTGCTGTGGCTCGGTCTAAAAATCAAATAATTCTACTTTAATGCAAAGCCGCCTAAACACGGTAAGGCCCGGTATGACAGACTTAATCGCCGCCATGATTACGAGCAACAGCGTAATTGCCCGAAGCATGGCACAGCAACTCGGTCAAAGCAAACAGCTCACTGTTTTACAACGCAAATTGCTGTACACTTGTACAATGTATACAGCATTTGACAGGTGGCGCCACTAAGCAGAATACACCTTTATGTATAGTGCCGCACCTGCAAAACCGCAGATTTGCTTATACAGCCGCACTGCATACAATACTCGAACGAGCATTGATACGAATGAATTATACATATATGCCGTACCTTAAAATTTAGCCCAACCAAAAGGGTATACTGACATATTTTGCATAATTACCTACACTAAAATTATACATTACAGCAAAGAAAAAAACAAGACCTAATTTTAGATTTTTTGTAAAATTATGTATTAAAAAGCAAAAGATTTATATAAAAAATTTGTAAACAACATACAATTTTGGGGCTTAATTTAAAATTGTTTTTAATTTGTTGAAAAATAGTTTACATTTACAAGTCTATAAATTATACGCATAAATTTAGTGGTAAACAAAAAAGAACACACTATATATAGACAACATATAAATGATTGTAGCTTTTTCCATTCTTTTATAAAACCCGCACACCGAAAACTGCTATTGACAAGGCTTTTAAACGTAAAATCTGCAAGCTTAAATTTGTTTTAATAAAAAACGGTACTTTTAAAAAAACTATTGACATTAATCGTATTAAATGATATAATACGGTTTGTTGGCGATAATATAGGGGTATAGCTCAGTTGGTAGAGCAGCGGTCTCCAAAACCGCGTGCCGAGGGTTCAAGTCCTTCTGCCCCTGCCAATGGCCCGGTAGTTCAGTTGGTTAGAACGCTAGCCTGTCACGCTAGAGGTCGACGGTTCGAGCCCGTTCCGGGTCGCCATTTTTCTTCGCCTCTGTAGCTCAGTTGGTAGAGCAGCGGACTGAAAATCCGCGTGTCGCTGGTTCGATTCCGGCCGGAGGCACCAAGTCTGCGGATGTAGCTCATCTGGTAGAGCGCCACCTTGCCAAGGTGGAGGTAGCGGGTTCGAGCCCCGTCATCCGCTCCAATTTAATATA
>CADBRB010000157.1 GCA_902796955.1 uncultured Ruminococcus sp. | reverse complement strand
GGCGTCCGCAGGCACTTCGCACACTTACTATATGCAAACAATAACTCTTTTTCCTGCGGCTAACTACATATGCGAGCAGAATTGTTTCTCCCTTTCAATAGCCCATTACGCAACGTTGGTGTGCGCTACGCACTGCGCCGGCATGAGGCGCATAAAAAAGAATAAACAATTACTTAAAATCAGTATAAACTAACGCTGTGCCTGCGCGCGCTTGCGCTCGTAGGCACAAGACCAACAGCGTGCAATTTATATACGTTGTAGTCCTCGGAATACGTACAGTACGAAGCGCACGCAAAAGCGCAGTAATTGGTTATTGAATGAAAAAACTATCTAAGTCTACTTTCTTCTGTAGATTAGCATTTGCATATTGCAAATTTGCATTTTATATGCTGCATAGCTTCATTTATGATACAAACCTCCTGTATTATTCTAATCACAATCATACAGGAGGTTTTAAAAATGAAAAGGAGATTATATCTACTCTTATACTTAATAATATTTACTGCATTAATATTTCTTGTAATGCATTCCGAAGTGCCACTCAAAGATAGCTATACAACTGAGGAAAAAGCTATGGTCGACAAAATAATAGCTGTTCCGCAAATATGCCAATATCCCACATTACCCACAGGGTGCGAAGCAGTTGCGGCGGTTATGGTATTGCGCTACTACGGGGCAGAGATAACACCTGAGGAATTTGCATCAGAGTGGCTGTCAACAAGTGAAGATTTCTATTGGTACGAAGGTAAATTTTACGGCCCGAATCCAGGCGAAGTATTTGTAGGAGATCCGTTTTCGCAATCAGCATACGGTTGTTATGCCATGCCGATAGTAAATGCCATAAACAGTAACAGTCAAAGATTCAAAGCGAAAATAGTTGAAACTAAATCTATTGATGAAATTTGTGATGAATATATATCTGAAGGAAAGCCTATACTGATATGGGCTACATCAGGAATGAGAGAGCCCAAAGCAGGCGATACATGGTATTTTAGCGATCAAACAGAGTTTACATGGTTGTCAGGGGAGCATTGCCTTGTGATGACAGGCTACAATATGGACTATTGTTTTTTTAACGATTGTCAATCGGGAAGTACGGTTGCATATCCCAAAAGTATAGTGCAAACGAGATTTGAAGAACTCGGCAGACAGGCAGTATATATCTGGCAGGTATAGTCAAATTAATAACAATGCCCTGATATACAATGTTGTTTTTGTGCTGTTCGTACAATTTTGGCAGAATGGTTTAAAAGCGGGGATTTTTCTTTTTTAGCTTTCATCACCTAAAAATAAATGCTTAACAACGAACATTGCATAACGCTCATCTGCAAGGTCAGTTATTAATAATTCATAATTCCAGTTATCAGTTGCGCATTTACCGCCTTTTGTTGAATCCAAAGCATAAAACGAAAGACTTCTATATATTCCATCCTCATTAAAATCATCAAGCGCATTTGTAAATGCTTCGCAAAGGTTTGTGTATTCAGCCTGCGCTGTCGTTCCTGTTAAGTTCTTCATATCAATGCTGAGATTTAATAAATAATCACCACTTTTGTGGCAACTGATATCATATTCACAGCCGGTTGCCTCGCTTGTCCATGTTGAAAGATAATAATTCCCGCTTGCATCTTCCGGCTTTATTGACATTGTAAAATGATTGTCATTTGCGTATTTATCAATTATTGTGAGAAAAGTATCAAAGTATATGTACTTACCTTTAGGCTGGCTATACGAATCATCGGCTTTAATTGTGGCGGGGTCGATACCTCGTTTATCGGGAATCATCTCGCTATCGTTGCCCGAGCCGGAGCACGCTGTTGTAAACATTAAAATTGCTATTAATACTATTGATAAAACCTTTTTCGTTGTTATTACTCCAATCTTAATCAAATCTTTCTTAAAACCTTTTCCTGACATACAATGTCGGTGTTTTGTTTTTATAATTAGTGTTACTGTTTTGTTATAGTCCAATTTCCATCAGCAGTAATTTCAAAGAACGCATTGCCTCCAGATATTTCAACAATCTGAGTTCCTTGATATGCACCAATCTCATTGATTATCAATGAATAATCTGAAGTAGTCACTATACGAACAATAAAGTTGCTGTCACCATCGTGTGTAAACTTATAAACAGATGTATCGCCGCTGAAAATAGGTGTTACATAATCTCCGTGTCCTGAAAAATTTATATCATCTGTAATAGATAGCTTATCAATAGTATAAGACCACTCACCATCAGCCTGAATATTTAACATATAAGGGCTATTTCCGGTAAGAAGTACCGTTCCGTCATAATTTCCTATTTCATTAACAATTAAACTCTTATCCCCATCTGCGTCATATAAATAGACAATAAAATTTCTGTTGCCGTTGTGTGTAAAATGTATAGTGTACAGACCGTTGCCGACTTTTATATCCGAAACAGCAGAATCACCGTATCCGGTCTTATTGATTGGTTTAAAAAACTCTAATCCGCATCTCTCACAAACACCGTTATCAGTCGTATGTCCAAGAGCCTTGCCTTTTGTTTTTCCGCAAGTAGAGCAGGTTTTTGGTTCAATGCATGTAGCATCTACCCATTTGTGCGCTATAGGAGGCTGTATATTTCCGCATCGGGAACAAACGCCTTCTTCCTCACAAGTTTTTCTTTGATAGTCATGTCCCAATTTTGTGCCTAAAGTTTTACCGCAAATTTTGCATTTTTTAGGACTATAACAATCCGCTTCATTCCAAATATGATTACAAGCAGAAGATACATTTGAAGGTCGATTCGGCGCAGATGAAGTATTGGTGTGGTGAGAAGATGTATAGTTATGATAGGATAATGTACTTGTGTTATTTGATTTGCCGGAGAGTTCATTGTATGTGCCTATTCCGATAAGGACTATAAGAATTATTGCTGTTATTATAATTTTTTTCTTCATGTGATTACCCCCTGCTTTT
>CADBRB010000156.1 GCA_902796955.1 uncultured Ruminococcus sp. | reverse complement strand
TCACAGCCGCATTTGCAGTCAACTGTTGTTTCGTCCGTATTTTGTTTGTTTACGGCATCTTCCTTACATTGTTCATCTGTGCAAGCAATTTCGTTTTTTATCTCGTCCATAATTTTACCTCCCTTTACTTACGGCGTACCGTACAAAAGCTCAAATGTTTCATAGTGGTTGCCGGTATAATAAATAAGTCCGTCGTTGGAGAACACTATTCTTTTTGCTCCACGGCTTTTTGCGCCTATAGTATCTATATCACATTCTGTATATGTTCTGCCGTTTTTCTTGGGGAGAACTCCTTCATAATTACCGAATCTGTCGCCGCCGATTGCTTTGCCGGGCGCATATTTTTCCAGCGAGCCGCCGCTCCAGCCTAACTTTTGCGCTTCCTTTTTGGTTATATAGTTTGACGGAAGCTTGCCGTATGTATATATGTACAGCGATACGTCTTCTTTACTGCTGTATGTACCGTTTTCATCGAGCTTTACGTCATCGGCTTCAACAGTAGACGATGTGTTGTAATCTGTAGTAGATTCAACAACCGATTCGGTCGATTCGTCGCTTTGCGGTTCGCTCAAAACCTCGCCGTCATTATAGAAGGCGTTGTTTATAACCTCACTTGCCGTATCTATGGCGTCGTTGCATCTGTCAAGTACAGCAAGCATAGATATCATAAGTGCGCCGATTAAGATTATACTTAAAATTTGTTTCATATAAATTCTCCTTTTAATTTAAATTAAACTTCAGGCTTCACCCACCGTGTGATGAACCGGCTGTGTAAAAACAAAGAACCCGATTGCGCCTATAAGGCTTACCGCCGTACTTACCGCAAGCAACGCCTGTATTCCCAGTATGTCAAGCAGCCAGCCGCCTGCGGCAAAAGCAATCAGATTACTGAGGGTACAGGTTACGCCGAGCAGGGCTTGACCCCTTACATTTTGCTCCGGCGGCACTACAGAGCCAACATAGTATACCGACGCAACGGCATACATTGAAAATCCGCCAAGCTGCCATAGCTGTGCGCCGTATACAAAAGGTACGGATACTGCGATAAGTGTAAAAATACATTTACAGCTCATAAACACACCCGAAAGCTTCAGCCATGTATCACATCGGGCTTTTTTCAGCATAGCCGAAAACATGAACATCACCGGCAGCTCACATACGGCGGCAATAGCTGTTGCAATGCCTTGATTTGCCTCGTTGCCTCCCCTGCTCTGCATGGTTTGCAGCATAAAATTACACAAAAAGTTATGCCCTAAATACAATGCCGTTGAGCTTATTAAAAGTGCGGCAAAGCCTTTACTCCTCAGCAAGCTGTTTTTATCTTTCGCATTTTCCTCTTTTTCAATTCTGCCGTTTACGTTCGGGAAAAGTCCGACGCCTACAATAAGCATAATCGCCAGCACCGAAAACATCACGGGTATTGCCGTTTGACCGACTAAAATTATAAGCTTGCCCGTAAAATAAGAGAAAAATGCATAGCCGATTGCGCCTATGCCTCTTGCAGGGCCGAACTTTATTATAAATCCTTCGTTCATGCCCGCTATACCCAGAGCGTTCACGGTTGCCGGCATAAGCTGTATGGCTATCGCTCCCATGCAATATACGACTATGCGAATCGGCATAGCCATATTTGCTCCTGCAATAAGCAGTACGGAGCAGAGCAGCATCAGCACGCCTGTAGCTGTCAATGTGCGCTTCAGCGTAAATTTATTCAGCTTGGATATAAGCTCGGATAGACACAGCTGTATAACAAACGCCAATGCGCAAACAAGAGCCATTAGCATACCGTAATCTCTGTTTGTCAGTCCGCAGTTTAAAAAATACGAGGACGCATACGCTATAATTACGCCAAAGCCGCCCCATGTAACCGCCTGCATAACAGAGTACAAACCGGTAAAGTTTTTTCGCTCCATTATAGTATATCCCCCGTAACCAAAAACACTCGCCTGTATTTGCCGCACATTCAACCTACGTGCGTTACATAAATTTTAACAGATAATCTTACGAATGTAAAGCATATAGAGAGATATAATTAATATAGTGCTTTTATTTTTTGAAAGGGGAATGCTCTTTTGAGCGTAAACAAGGTATGATAAGAACAGATTTGGCAATAGAGGCAAAAGAGGTATACGGAGCGGACGAAGAGGGAATTGAAAGCAAAACCGAAACAAAATGCGGTCTTGAGATTAACACAATCATTATTAAAAATGAAAGCGCCGCAAAAAAGCTGGATAAAAGTGTAGGCACTTATATTACGGTGGAGATACCCTCGCTCACCTCATCATACAGGCAGGCGGATGAAAAGATAGAGGAGCTCGGTGATATAATAAACAGCCTGCTTCCCAAGGAAGGGCTGATTCTGGTTGCAGGCATAGGCAACATAGATATTACCCCGGACGCCTTAGGGCCGAAGGCGATGCCCAATGTACTTGCAACACGTCACATTACCGGTGAGCTTGCAAAGCAGACGGGGCTTGACGACTTAAGACCTGCCGCAGTTTTAGCACCGGGTGTACTCGGTCAGACAGGCATTGAAACCGGCGAGCTGATTTTCAGCGTGACGGAAAAAATCAAGCCTTCCGCAGTAATAGTTGTTGATGCGCTTGCTTCACGCAGGCTTGAAAGACTCGGCTGTACCATACAGATATGCGATACAGGAATATCTCCCGGCGCAGGTGTCGGCAATAACCGGCTCAGAATAAATAAGGATACTCTCGGCATACCCGTAATAGGCATAGGCGTACCCACGGTGGTTGATGCCGTGACGCTTGCAACAGATTTACTCGGATATCCCATAACACCTAATGTAAAAAAGAATATGTCGCCGCAGTTTCAAAGCATGGTAGTAACCCCCAGAGAGATTGATATGCTTACAGACAGAGCCGCCAAGCTTATAGGCATGGCTATTAACTGCGCTCTGCAATCAAACTATTCCGTTACAGATCTTATGGCTCTGGTAGGGTAACGTCCGCCCTCGCCTTATATTGAGAAAATTATCCTCGCAATTCTTGTATTGCTTTCTATCCGGAATCGGTATAAGCATATTTTTAAAATCTTCCGCATAGTAATTGTAGTACGAAAAAACTGTAATTCTGTGCAGGGAGCTGATACTATGTCTGTAAAAAGTAAGTGGTACGATAAATTGACCGTTATATTATGTGCGGCTGTAATATGTGTTAGCGTAGTTTGCGTATATGTAAATCTTCCCGCAAGTGCAACCGAAAAAATCAATACATTAGAGCTTGCGGCTACCGGATTTACTCTGCACGAAAATCAGACCGAGCAAAACGCAGTCGAGGTTATGCAGAACAGCGCAAATACGTCAAATGCAGAAAGCTCAAACAGCTTTACTATAATTACAAGAGATGATTTGAGCAGCGGCGAAAACGAAACCGTGTACCCCGTTATAGAGAGCCACATAGGGGGCTCCGGTACGGCATTTGATAATTTTTATGTAAAGAATACAACGGGGTACAATCTAAGCATAGGCTCGCTGCTCAATGCGGAGCTGCCCTTTAAGATAACCGACTCTACCGAGCCGCAGGTGCTTATAGTACACACTCACGCAGGCGAAAGCTACCTTACCGAGGATGTAGGCTACTACCCTGCAAGCTATTATCCGCGCACCACAAACAATAAGCTGAACGTTACCCGTGTGGGTGCGGCAATAGCCAAACAGCTCAACGCCGCAGGTATATATACAATACATGATTCCACACAGCATGACAATCCCAGCTATAACGGAAGCTATGACAGAAGCGAAGCAACTATATACAAATACCTTGAGCAGTACCCGTCCATAAAAATTGTATTGGATATTCACCGTGATTCTATCGGGTACGGCGGCGAACAGGGTAAAATCAAACCCACCTTTACGGTTGACGGCAAAAAAGCGGCGCAAATCATGATAATGTCCGGTTATGACGAGGACGGCAGTTACGGCTTCCCTCATTGGCAGGAAAATTTGAAGCTTGCACTTAAAATTCAGCATAAGGCGGAAACGATGTACCCCGGCATGACAAGGCCGCTCAACTTTGGTGACTTTGTATACAATATGCACGTTAATACCGGCTCTCTGCTAATAGAGATAGGAACAGACGTAAACACTCTTGATGAAGCAGTATATACCGGAGAGCTGCTCGGCAATGTGCTTACAGAGGTCTGCAAAGAGGCAAATTGATATTGCCACTGATTTTTATATTTTTTTGTTAATCACAATCCGATTTTTTCTTTTTAAAGACTTAACATCTCTTTTTTAGTTACTCATATTACATAATATATTGTTCAAAATAACCAAAATTTATTGTTTGTTTTTTACTGTTGACCAGTAATAGATAAAAATTAAACAAATAATTACATATATTGTGTTAATTTTTTTAATTAGGCATTGAATTTTGTCAAATTTATGGTAAAATAAACTGTGTATATAGGTTATTCCGCCGTCAAAGCAAGTTTTTAACAAGTCGGCAATGTGCCTAATGTATAACAAAGAACATTTAACAAAGGGGGATGTATAATGAAATTAAAAAGTGTTTTAGCTATATTTTTCCTTATATTTTTAATTAATTTTTGTATTACCCCTATTTTTACGGTGGCGTTTGCCACTGAGAGCCTGCCCGATGACGAGCCAAGCACAATTTTAAGTGAAGAGCCGTCGGAAGCACCCGTATCTCAGGCTTCGGAGCCTGAAGAGCCGTCCGAGGTTATAAGCGAGCCCGACGAGCCTGTAAGCTCAGAGCCGCCGGTAATCAGTGATACTCCGTCTGAAATCGTAAGCAGTCAAGCACCCGTATCGGAAGTTCCCCCAAGCAGTACCGTTATAGAGTATCCAAGCCCCAGCTCAGATACGTCACGAAGCAGAGCATCGAGTGTTGCGCCTGTTTCATCAAGGCCCGTATCGGAGTATGAGCCTGAAGATCCGATATATATAGTATCCATACCTGATGACACAAGCTCAAATGTAAGCTCCGATGTATCGTCCGATGATACATCGTCATGGGATGACAGCTCCTCAGAGGACGAAATGGTACTGCCGGATGTCACTATAAGCGACATAAGCGTACCGCAGGTAATCGGCTCCGTTACAGACGGCGGCAAAAGCAGTAAGGATAATCTTGTAAAGGGCATGATTGCCTGGGTGTGCATAGGAATCGGCGTTGTGCTGGTGCTTACGGTCATCTTTGGCTCATCATACAGCAAGCAAAGCGCAAAGAACAAGCGTGTAAAGGGACGTAAGCATTACAAAGCAAGCAAAACAAAGCGCAAAAAGCGTCTGCTCTCGGATAAATATTATTACAGGTAAAATTTATAGCTTAATTAAAAGGCTTCGAGAAATCGAGTCAGATTATACGAAAACGCACAGGCAAGCCATTTATCAAAGATGACTTGCCTGTTGTTTTATATTTTACCGATTTATTTGCAATTTCTTATTACTATACATTTTTGTGCGGTCTGACCAATTTGTCGACAGTCTGAACAGGCAAGTTGTTCTGATTGAACAGCTTGCCTTTGCAATTTATGTAAAAATCCGGTCACACTGCGTGGCTTTCTCCTGCATTGGCGCAACTTTCCCGTCAGGCAAGGTAATCGTAAATTTACGTTATTGATTTTTACGTTTTTATTTTCTACAATTTATTTGTAATCATATTAAAAGCTCACGGGAGGTAATTATTATGGAACTCGGAAAGAAAATTAAGCAACTGCGTTTTAAGGCAGGATTAACTCAGGAACAGCTTGCCGAAAGGCTGGGCATAGGTGCGCAGTCTGTTTCAAAGTGGGAAAATGCAGTTACAATGCCGGACATTACAACACTTCCGCTGCTTGCGGAAATTTTCGGCGTCAGCATTGACGACCTGTTTGATTTGACGGCGGAACAGCGCTTTAACCGTATTGAAAATCGTATGGACATTGAGAATGAACTTCCGCAGGACATATTCATGGAATATGAAGAATTTTTGAAAGAGCAGCTCTCATGTGAGCCATACAAAAAGCGTGCAACAAATCTGCTCGCCCTGCTTTACTGGCACAGGATGAACTCCTTCTCACAAAAGGCGAGCCGTTATGCTAAAGAAGCAGTACGCATGGCGCCAAACGAAAAGGAATGTCAGTGGATTTTGCAGTTTACCGATAAACACGCCGCATGGGACTGGAACATTTCCAATCATACCGCAGGAATTGATTTTTACCGTGAGCTGACAGAAGCAAACCCAAACGACAGACTACCCTATCTGTATCTTCTGGACAATCTTATTGCAGACCGCCGTACAGACGAGGCGGAAGAGGCACTTGACCGCCTGAGCGCACTCAAGGATTCCAACCCGGTTATCAACACTGTATACCGTGCGCATATTGCGCTTGCACGTTTTGACGAACAGACAGCAGACCGGATTATCGAAAGCATGATTGACGAGCATCCTGACGATTCTGTCTGCCTTTTTGAAGCGGCGCAGTATTATGCGTCAAAATGCAGTTATCAAAAGGCCATTGATTACTATGAACGCTCCTTCAGCAACGAAAAGCGCCGTCCGAGGTTTCAGGACGAGCTTCAAGGCATAGCCGATATCTATCAAATCATGGGTGACTACCGCAAAGCGGCTGATACGTATGACAGGATTATTGACCTTTTGCAAAGCGAATGGGGCATGACAGAGGAAGTTGAGCTACAGGAAGCCAAAGACAAAAAAGCCCGTCTGCTGGCGAAGGTGTAGTTGTTTTATATATGTATCTGTTTTTCTGTTTTTCTCTCTTTCCTTTTTCTATTGTATTTTTGCCGGTTTTGTAGTAAAATAAATGCATAATATAAACAGAAAGGAAAATACCGTGCTTTAGCGGTATTGAGCCTGTGGCTTTACTGCACAGGCTTGGGGAATATTGTATGAGGCTTGCCGATTTACTTAACGATATCGAATACACCTGCTTGCAGGGCGATTTAAACTTGGAAATAAAGGATATAGTATATGATTCACGCAAGGTACGGCAGGGCGACCTGTTTGTATGCTTGAAGGGTTACAATACAGACGGACATCAATATATAGCCGATGCAGTGCAAAAAGGCGCATCTGCTCTGCTTGTAAGCGACGGAGATAGCTTTCCGGGCGATGTCACCGTAATAAAAACCGACGATACCAGAAAGGCTCTTGCGGCGATTTCCGCAACGTTTTTCGGCTATCCCGCAAAAAGCTTAAAGACCGTAGGCATTACAGGCACAAAGGGCAAAACCACAACTGCGTGTATGGTAAAGTCAATTCTTGAGGCGGGCGGCATAAAAACGGGTATGATAGGCACACTGGACATTGTCTACGGTGATAAGCTTATAAAGACCCACAACACCACGCCCGAATCTTATGAGATACAAAAAGCCATGCGTGATATGATAGACGATGGCTGTAAGGCGTTTGTAATAGAGGTTTCCTCACTGGGTACAAAGTGGCACAGAACGGATTGTATAGACTTTGACTACGGCGTATTCACCAATTTTTCACATGACCATATAGGCGACAGCGAACACGCAACTATGGAGGAATACTTCGACTGCAAATGCAAGCTTTTCCGTCAGTGTAAGCTTGGCATAGCCAATATTGACGATGCAAAGTTTGAAGAACTCGTTCAAAACGGAACCTGTCCGTTTGAAACCTTCGGCTTTAACGAAAAGTCAGATATCTCTGCATATGATGATAAACTAATATTTGAGGGCAGTTTTTTGGGCGTTCGCTTTAAAACAAAGGGTAAAATATCGCACGACTTTGAAGTTGCTATTCCGGGACGCTTCAGCGTATATAACGCTCTTGCGGCAATCAGCGTGGGCAGGCATTTCGGCTTGAATGACGAACAGATATATACAGGGCTTAAAAACGCAAAGGTTAAAGGCAGAGTTGAGCCTGTACAGGTTGACGGCAATTATATTTTGCTTATAGATTACGCACACAATGCCGTAAGCATGGAAAACGTACTTACAACACTGCGAGCATATAACCCTAAAAGACTTATCACAATGTTCGGCGCAGGAGGCAACAGACCCAAGGTGCGCAGATATGAGATGGGCGAGGCTTCGGGCAGACTCTCCGATTTATCTGTAATAACCGAAGATAACTCACGCTTTGAGGATGTAAACGATATCATAAACGATATCCTTGTAGGCGTGCATAAAACAGACGGCAAGTATGTTGTTATTCCCAACAGACGTGACGCCATAAGATACTGCATGGAAAACGCTCAGGACGGCGATATAATCGTGCTTGCAGGCAAGGGACATGAGGATTATCAGGAAACAAAAGGCGTTAGATATCCGTTTGACGAGCGTGATGTGATTGCCGAGGTAAGAGAGAGTCTGAAAAACAAATAATCACACCGCTGCTCTTATAACCATTGATACTTAAAACTGCAAAAACTCCGTATCGGTTGCCGATACGGAGTTTTTTACACTAATTTTTGATTGAAAGTTGATTTTTACTTACGTAACATTAATATCTTTTTACCGAGCTTGGATATACCGTTAGTGTATCGCCGCTCATGTCTGCCTGATATTCGGTTTTCATATCCTTGCTGACCAGAACTTCTCCGAGCCTTGACAGATGTGACGGGTTGCCGCTTTCGTCCTGTACCAGCCATCTCATGGTTACAAGATAGTATTCAGCAGAATTGTACTCAACCGTGCCGCTTACCGTATAAGACATTTCAAAACCATTGCCCTCGGATTTTTCACCGTGCTTTTCAACCATAAACTGCTCAACGCTTTTTCTCTCATCCTCGGTAATATCCTTTATATCCGCTGAAATTTCTACAGGCGATGAATCTTCGGTATTTTCAACCGCATTATCTCCTTCGGCAGGTGCTAAGGCTTCTTGCGATGTTTTCGGGTATACCGTAACCGTATCTCCATTTGCAAAAGCATTGTAAATCTGTGTTTTATCCATACTTACAAGCAATTCGCCTACACGTGACGAATGTAACGCATTACCGTTTTCATCAGTAACCATCCATCTTACATATACAAAATAATACGGCTCGCTTTGATACTCTATGGTTCCGGCTACGCTGTAAATCATTTCAAATCCGGTAGTTTCATCCTTAACGCCGTATTTCTCTTTAAGAAATTCCACAACGTCTTTCTCTTCGTTGCTGTCGGTAAGCTCTTTGATTTCAAACGGTATCTCTGTTTCTTCACCGTCGGCGGCTTCAGCTTCCGATACCTCCGGGCTTTCCTCTGAGCTTACGGGTTCTGAGATTATTTCTGAACTCTCCTGTGATTCCTCCTCCGAGCTGACCTCGGAAGCAACCGCAGATGAAGCTGACGTGTTTGCATTATTATCGCCGTCATCATCACAGGCAGTTAATGATATTATCATAGCTGCTGTAAGCATTAATGCAAAAGTTTTTATAAATTTTTTCAAAGTGACACACTCCTATAATTATTATCGCTTGTTGCGTTTTTATTTTATACTGAATCCCTTTAAAAAAACAGGGTTAAAATTTACAATCAAGGTTTGTCCAAAACAAACGGCATTTGCCTGTGATTTACACACACGTGTAATACCAATCTCGTAATAAAGCTCCAAAAAATTTGTAAAATGATGTCCTCTACCGATATCAGTACAGCATTGCGGCAATCACATCATAAAATATGTACGCTTTTGAGATTAAAAAATTCATCTCCTATCCTACACCCGGATATATATTTATGCTCTCTCTCATCACAGCCGTTTTAATACTAATTATCATTAAAACGGTTTAAACAGGTGTTATCGGAAAATTATGCAGAACGAGGCGGAGGACGCAGGAATACTGACGTATTCCGAGGACGGCAACAAAGTTATGCGGAATTTAACGTAACATATGTTAATCTGTTTTATTGAGAATTAGTATAAATCTGCAAATTTTTTCGCCTTTTTTATCGGGTAAGTATAAGCAAATTATACTAAACCGCACTTAAAGCCGACCGGAATAACATCCGGCCGGCTTTTTAAGTATTATTCAAAAATATTTATTCAAACTTAAGTTTTTATCACGGAATACGTGAGCCGCAGTTTCCGCAGAAAACAGCACTGCTGTCATTCTCTGCGCCACAATTAGGGCATACTCTCTTTGTAGGCCACTCAGCCTCGGATTTATCTTCAACAGGTGCTTCTTCTTTATATGAAGGAGCAGGTGCAGGCTCGGATGGCTGTACCGGTGCCGGAGCGGGAGCGGGAGCAGGTTGCTGTACAGGAGCAGGTTGCTGTGCAGGTGCGGCAGATTGTACAGGAGCCGCTGCAGGAGCTGGTTGTTGTACCGGTGCGGCAGGCTGTGCAGGAGCCGCTGCAGGAGCAGGCTGCTGTACCGGTGCGGCAGGCTGTGCCTGTACTCCCTGTACAGGTGCGCCCTGAGGTTGAGCCATATACGGATTAGCCATATACGGTGCAGTAGCCATTACAGGTACTACCGGCATTGCATATGCAACCGACTGCCTTATGCCGCGCTTTACATAGCTGCTGTATGAAAGGGCTATTATAGCCAGGATTAATGAATTTACAAAACCTAAAACGTTTGCTACCGTTGTGAGCGTTGAACTTTCTGATAAAGTGCGCAGGCTTGCGGCCGCTTCTCCGCCGATTATATCTTCGTATTGTGACATACTGCCTGCAAGTGATTTGCCTGCAAGACCGATGAGAAATGCTATAACCGAAAAGCACAGGAAAATTATAGTCCAAACTCCAAAGTAGGTTGAACCTTTAACCTTCATAACAAGGTTTCTCATGTTATATTTTGCAGAAGATAAAAATCTGAACAAAGCAATGACATATGTAAGAATAATTGCAAGTATCACAGCCAGTGTAAATATGCCTATCAAAAGACCTATTACTATATCGTGTCCGTCAAACATAAAGGAATCGTAACCCTTGAGTTCAGGCATTTGCCTTACAAAATAATCCCAATATACGCTAAAGTGGCTTAAATCTGTTGAGAATGCCGCAACAATACCGATAAATACAAGTGCGGCTATTGCAATAGACATAAATACTATTGCTATAACCAGATAAACCTGCAAAATTGTAAAGCCGGCATTGGGGCGTACAGCAGGATTGGAGCTTTTTGATGTTAAGAAAATGTAATACAGTGCAAATAAAACCGAAGCGTATATTATACCGGAGATTACTATAGCAACCGTATTGCTCGATTTAAGAATACCGGATGCTTCAGGTACTTGGTCTATAATGGCTCCGGCTCCGACGCCCTGCATCTTGTACATCATATAAAATGATATACCGGAAGTAATAGTTACAAGGATTGCATAAATAAGAATTATCGGTCTGCCAAAGAATTTTTTAATGTAAGCAACATTTGCTTCATATGGGTTTTGACCGATAACGGCCGGTTGTGGACTATACATATAAATTCTCCTTTTAAGTTGGATTGATAAAAACTTTATCAGTTTAATTTTAACTCAATTTGTTTTTAAATACAATACCCAAAAACGGTTTTTTTACAAAAACTGAGCGATTATCGGAATTTAACATAAATTTTATACTTAGTAAATATATGTAACATAAAAAACGCATTGAATTACATCTAAAAATTTGATATAATAAAGTATATATTTTAGAAACTACGGACTTTTTATCAAAAAATTGTATAAATATGCTTTATTACTACTAAATGTTTATTTTGTATCAAATTGAATTTCATTTACAAAGTGTATGGAAATATTTAGTGCCTTAAGCCGTTTGACTCAAGGAAGTTCCATTATTAATCAGGGGTGATGAGTTATGAAAAAATCAAAAAATACGGGCTTTGCATTACTCAGCATATTGATGAGCGTGCTAATGACCTTAAGCGGATTAGTTTTTTACGATAACGGAATAACGGCGGAAGCCGTAACCAAGGCCGAATCAACCGACTCGGCAGGTGATTACGACTTTGAAGCGGAGCTGGAGAATTTTCCGTTAAGCTACAGAGCAGGATTGATAGAGATACACAACAAATACCCAAAGTGGAAAATTCATGCTCAAAAAACAGGTCTTGACTGGAGTACAGCGGTCCATTCCGAAAGTGTAGGAAGTATAAGCCTTGTAGCCGGCGTGGCATCATATCTGCTTAAAAGCCACCTGTATAAGGATTACTCCAACGGATATTATACCGTGTATGACGCAGGCGGCTGGGTACACGCCGCACCCAATACCGTCGCATACTTTATGGATCCGAGAAATTTTTTAAATCCTAAGGACATTTTTCAGTTTGAAGCTCTTTCATACAATTCCAAATCTCATACAAAATCGGGTGTTGAGGAGATACTTAAAGGTTCATTTATGGCAGGCACAAAGGTAAGCTATATAGATACAAGCGGCAATACCGTCAATACCGACACTTATTACTCGGATCTTATAATGGCTGCCGGTAAAGCGGCTAAGGTAAGCCCTTATTATCTTGCTTCAAAAATACTCACCGAGATTGGCTCAACCAAATCAGGCAGTGTTACAGGCAACTATAACGGATATGTCGGTTACTATAATTTTTATAATATAGGCTCAAGCGACGGCGTTGATCCAATATCAAACGGACTGGCTTATGCCAGTAGCGGCTCGTCTTATTCCAGACCGTGGACCTCGCCGGAAAAGTCTATAAAGGGCGGCGCTCTATGGATTGCCAACGGCTACATAGCAGAAGGGCAGGACACTGAATATTATCAGCGTTTCAACGTATCGCCAAATACAACCTATCCCCTTTACGGTCACCAGTATATGACCAACATAATGGCGGCGGCAGTTCAGGCAAGAAATACCTACGAAGCATATTCCGAAATGGGTATGCTTGCATATGAAAAGGTATTCTATATACCCGTTTTTGACGCCATGCCGGGAGAAAACACCGATGAGCTTGCAACCTCGCTTAAGCTTGATGCGGCAAAATATCCGCAAACCGCCGTTCTAAATACGGGCAATATAAATGTAAGAAAAGGCCCTAACGTTGGTTATGCCTCTTGGGGAATAAGACTTCCTGAGGGTGCAAAAGTAAAAATTGTTGATAAGACGGAATCATACACTAAAGAAAAGGGTGCGCTTTCTCCGCTTCAATACATTATTGACCCATACTGGGCAAAGGTAGAGTTCTCATACAATGGCAAAGATTATTCGGGCGATTGCTATATAAGCCTTACATATTTGGATATAGATGAAATCGTTAAAATCAGCAGTACGGTAAATTCCGTACTCAGCTATACGCTTAGCCCGTCTGCGGCTAAAAAGGACAGACCTTATTTTACCACCGCCTACGGTAATGACGTAGCACTCTCAGCCTCTGGAAAGGTCAGGAGCAAATCTGTAAATGCAGGCATAGTAATTGCAAAAACAGTAGGTAAGGGCATAGACTTGGTAACCGTAAGAGGCTCAGCCGACCCCGAAGGCATTACAATAAGCGATAAATCACTTGAAATGTATACGGGTGATACAGCCAAACTTACGGCCACCGCCACACCGGAGGGCTGTAACTACGGCAGTTATGTATGGAGCACCTCAGATAAAAGTGTAGTAAAGGTAAGCAGCTCCGGTAAGCTTACTGCCGTTGCCGCAGGAACCGCAACCATAAGCGTTAAAATAACCAATGAGCTTTATGACGGAAGCGCATCGTGCAAGGTTACCGTAAAGGATATAGGCACACCTAAAATTACGGGGCATAAAAACACGTCCCCATCAACCGCAACCATAACATGGGATAAGGTCGGCGGTGCCGAAGGATACAGAGTATACAGATACGATGCAGATACCAAAAAATATACCAAAATTGCCACACTCAGCGGAGAGGACAAGCTCTCTTATAATCTGAAAAATATGGTGTGCGGTACAACATATTACTTTGCCATAAGGGCATACCGCCATTTAAATGATAAGGTTATATGGTCGGTCACCTCCGCAAAGCATAAAATCAAAGCTGTTCCGGTGGCTCCGTCCATCAGCTCCGTAAGCGCAGTAAACGACGAAACCCTGTCCGTCAAATGGAATACTCTTTCCAATGTTACGGGCTATGAACTGTACAGGGCGACCGAGTCCGGCGGAAGCTTCTCGTTTTTAACGCGTATAACATCCAACACCATAGCTTACTTCAGCAATGTAAGCTTAACTCCGTCAACTACATATTATTATAAGATTCGCTCATATAAAACAGTTGATAAACAGAGGATATATTCTGCATTCTCGCACGCTGCTTCCGGCGTTACCAACAGCATGGAGGTGCTTACCGAGCATATTACCACGTCATCGCTCAATTACCGTAGCGGTGCAGGCATTTCCTACCCTGTCAAGGGAACTCTCGCAAACAACACAAAGGTAAACGTCGTAAACGGATTCAGTAAAAATGTTGACGGTTACACGTGGTATAAGATAAAAATAGATTCCGCATACTATTACTGTGTTAAAGACTATCTTACATCTGCCGAGGTGTTGATGGATTATTATACGACAGCTACCGTAAATTACAGGAACGGACCCGGCACCACCTATGAAACAAAGGGTACAATTCAGGCTAATAAAAAGGTAAAGGTGGTTAAAGATTACAGTAAAAACGCAAACGGTTATACATGGTTCAAGATTAAGCTTGATTCCGACTACTACTTCTGCGTAAAGAATTATCTCTCGGCCCAAAAGCCGGAAACAGGCACATCTAACGGCGGTACATCGAGTGAAGTGCTTTTGGAATACGTAACCACTACTGAGGTCAATTACCGTAGCGGCGCAGGCACAAGCTACGCCGTAAAGGGTACTTTGGCAAACGGAAAAACCGTAAATGTTGTAAAGGGCTTCAGCCAAACCGCAAACGGCTATAAGTGGTTTAAAATAAAGATAGGTACATCATATTACTACTGCGTTTCTGAATTTCTTAAGGCAAAATCCTCAAGCGGAGGTTCAACGGGCGGAACAACCGGCGGAACAAGTGAAAAATTGATTTCATATACGACCACCGACTCGCTCAATTACCGCAGCGGCGCAGGCACAAGCTACGCTGTAAAGGGTACTCTCTCAAAGGGCAAAGCAGTAAACGTTGTAGATGGCTACAGTAAAGCCGCAAACGGTTATACATGGTATAAAATAAAGATTGACAGCGTTTATTACTATTGTGTAAAGGATTACTTACAGCCCTCGTCCTCAACTTCAACAAGCACAACGGAAAAGCTTGTAAATTATAAGACCACATCCGAGCTAAACTACAGAAGCGGCGCAGGTACAAGCTATTCTGTAAAGGGTACTCTTGCAAACGGCAAGACCGTAAACGTTGTATACGGCTACAGCAAATCCGCTAACGGCTACACGTGGTATAAGATAAAGATAGGCACAGCATATTACTATTGCGTATCAAACTACCTTGTAAAAGTCGGCTGATAAATACCAATATCCAATCAAAAAGGAGAGCATACATACTTAAAATTAAATAAGTTGCTCTCCTTTTATTAGTTTTATACTAATCTTCTATTAAAAGTGTGAATCTTTAAAAAATTATCTGTTGTTAGTTATAGATTAGTATCAGGTAAACACCCTGTTTACCAATCGTTCCTGCTGCATAGGCGGGTCGATAATAAAATCATTTGAGGGTTTGCCCGGAAAATACTTCTTTTTTTCGGTCAATATATCGTTCTCAGGAAACCTAAATTTATCTTTGTCCATCATTTTGCTTCACTTCCTTACCGTTTTTATTTGACCTCTTATATATCAAACCAATCAAGCGGTCACGGTATTATTATTTACAGCTTGACTGATTTTATGTTGAGCAATAAAATGGCACATTGCCTGTATAGATTATCTTTTTTATGAGGGTGATTTTTAATTATGAACAGCGCATACCCGGAGGTATCGGTAGTAATACCGGTATTTAACGAAGAGGAATATATTAGAGGTCTTATGGATTCTCTGCTCAAGCAGGACTACGATATGTCAATGCTGGAGATAATACTTGTTGACGGAGTTTCCACAGATAAGACTGCGGAAATAATAGAAGAATATCAGCAAATCCATAGCGTATTCAAGATGCTTCAAAATCCGAAGCAGACCGTACAGCACGCCCTGAATATCGGCATGAAGGCGGCACAGGGCAAGTACATCGTGCGTATGGACGCACACTCGGAGTATGCCGACAACTACATTTCAAAATGTGTTGAATATCTTAATAAAACAGATGCCGTGAATGTAGGAGGTCCCATGATTGCAGAGGGCAAAACCCCCGTACAGAAAGCGATAGCGGCTGCATATCATTCAAAATTTGCCTTGGGCGGCGGCAAAAACCACGATGAAACTTATGAGGGCTATGCCGACACTGTATATTTGGGCGCTTTTAAAAAGAAAACTCTGGAGGAAGTCGGCTATTATGACAAAGATTTGATAAGAAACGAAGATGACGATTTAAATTTCAGGCTTAAAGAAAAAGGCTATAAAATATATATTACTCCCGAAATTAAAAGCACATACTATCCACGATGCACCTACCGTGAGCTTTTCAAGCAGTATTTTGAGTACGGCGAATGGAAGGTTGCCGTAAGGAAAAAACATGGCGAGCACGCCCGTCTTTCCCACTATATACCGTTTTTATTTGTGTTGGGTTTGGCGGCGGGCGGTATTGCCTCCATACTGTCGCCGTTTATTTTTAACGAGAGCTGCAGTTGGGTAATACCATGCGCATACGGGGTCGGATGTGGACTGTATTTGCTTATAGATATCATCGCCTCGTTTTCAAACAAGCGGGCTTGCGGATTTATCCAAAAGCTCAGACTTGTATGGATACACATTATACTTCATATTTCATACGGGTGCGGATATATAAAGGGAATTTTCAGAGATTGGAATTTTTCCGAGAAAGACAACGGAGCTGATTGATTTGGATAACGATACTGCACTATTGCGGGATTTACAGTTAAAAAGCCTTGAAATCTTGGACTATTTTAAGGATATATGCGATAAAAACGGTTTGCGCTTTTTCCTTTGCGGCGGATGCTGTATAGGTGCGCTCAGGCATAAGGGTTTTATCCCCTGGGACGACGATATAGATGTATTTATGCCCCGTCCCGATTACGAAAAGCTTGCAAAAATATGGAGCAGCGTTGCCGATACGAATAAATACAGCTACGTGCGTACAACTAAAACACACTATACACGCCTTATGCACGCCGCTATAAATGATAATCAAACTACATTTATAAAGGACAGGCAAAAGGATATTGACACCTGGCATGGGGTTAGACTGGAGATTATTCCGCTTGACGGTTGCCCCTTGTCACGTTTTAAACGAAAAATGCAAATGATGTGGGCGCTTATATATCAGGTATACAACGTTGCAGAGCCGCCAACAAGCAAGGGCAGAGCCGCCAACATCATAGGTAAAATCATGCTCGGTGTATTGCCGTTTAAGTCGTGGCGATACGGCGCATGGCGTCTTGCGGAAAAAAGAATGTCCAAATATGATTTTGACAAAGCCGAAAAAATAACAGAGCTTGTAACAAGATACAAATATATGGTAAACGAATACCCGGCATCCGCATTTAAAAGTGCGGTATATATGGATTTTGAGGGCAGAAAGGAACCATTGCCATGCGGCTATGACGATTATCTGCATATGGCTTTCGGAGATTATATGCAGCTGCCGCCTGATGAGGAGCAGATACCAAAGCACGAAGCCGTCTACATTGACTTAAGTAAGGGCTTTAAGGGCAATCCTCAAAACAGTGATTTGGTAAAAGTTATGTAATCTGTGTAAATCAACTGTAATGTGAGTAACATTGCGATTTTACCCGTGAAGTGCGAAAAAAGCTTATGGCTCTGCCAATATAACGGCTTATCAAAAACGATGCTTATTCATAACTGTTACAGCGTATTTACAAAAAGCCCGTACGATTACAGATTTGTAAGTTTAAATTTTAATCCGGATACTGTATAATTTATCTTGAAAAAATCTATTATCTATGAGGAAGGTGCAAATAAATGAATATACTTAAAAAACTGATTTGTATTTGTATTGCTCTTGCTGTTGCGATGTGTGTATCAGCTTGTAAAAAAGACCCGGATGATGGAACGTCCGGCGCAAATGAACCGCGTGCCGCCTTTGATGAACAGGCAAAAAAATACTCTAATGTTTTCTTTGAGATTACTCCTGATAACATATCTGTCGACTATTCAAATGATGAGAATATATACGACACCGATTGCTATGTGTATGATGTTTTAGAGGGACTTGAAAAGGTAGGAAACATAGCGGTTGACCGTGAGAATGAAGACAATGTTTTTGTAAGCGAGGACGGAACTGCCTATAGCAAGGTAAGGCGCAATCTTGATGATTTGCCTGCCGGCGAGGTTAAAAACATTAGCGGCGACAGAATGGTATGCAACGTTGTTGACAACAGTTTGTATATTTACGATATAAACGGAAGTTACGGAGTTTTATTCCAGATAATAAAGATTGACGACGACACAAAAGCTTATACAAATGACAAAATCAGTGCAACCAACTTTAATTTTGATGATTACACCGATATTTCTATTCTGAAGAGCGATATAGGTACGGTCACTTCATACAGCGACTATTATCTTTATGACAAAGACAGCGAAAAATTTGTTAAAAATGAGGCTTTATCCGCCATTCCGAATATTGGAGTTGACGGCGGCGCAGGCACACTGTCATCGTATACAAGAATAAACTCGGCGGAGAACAAATCCGTAACGTATTCATGGGTTGACGGCGAGCTTGTACCGTTAAACAAAAAGGTACAAAAGTTTAACGAAGAAGAAGATTTATACTATATTATTGAGTATGAGTACGATGAGGATTTAAACGAAGTCGAAGTCAGCAGTGAATCCTACACAAAGGAAGAGCTTGAAGC
>CADBRB010000155.1 GCA_902796955.1 uncultured Ruminococcus sp. | reverse complement strand
TGTTCGGCGGCAGCTTTAATCCCATACACAACGGGCATATTGCGCTCTCACGTATGGCGATAAAATCACTTAAGCTGTCAAAGCTGCTGATTGTGCCGTCGAATACTGCGCCGCATAAAAGCTCTGACGAGTATGCTTTAATCGAGCATAGAGTGAAAATGTGCAGGCTTGCCGCACGGCATATATCTAAAGCTGAGGTATCGCTCATAGAAGCTGAGCGAAGCGGTATAAGCTATACGGTTGATACGTTGGAGGAGCTTGCAAAAATATATCCGGACGACACATTGTACCTGATAACAGGGGCGGATATGTTTTTGACGTTGCAGGATTGGCATAATCCGCTAAGAATTTTTGAGTTGGCACAGATTTGTACAGTGCCGCGTAATGAAACCGACGTTGAAAGGCTTTCCTCACATTCGGAATTTTTAAGCAAAATGGGGGCTGTCTGTACGGTTATAGATGCGCCAAAGGTGCATATTTCATCAACTGAAATCCGCCGCAGGGTAAAAAACGGGGAAAGTCTTGAGGGGCTTGTGTACCCTGAGATAGAGCGCTACATAATCCGAAGCGGAATTTATAGATAATCGTTGAAGGAGCTGAAAAAGTGGGTATAAAGGAATATAAAAAGCTTATTAAATCAAGATTGAGTGAAAAAAGAGACATTCACAGTGTAAACGTAGCCAAGGAGGCTGTGCGCCTTGCAAAAAAGTATGGCGCAGACGTTGAAAAAGCTGAGATAGCAGGTATACTTCACGATATAACTAAGGAAACAAGCGCAGAAGAACAGTTGCAAATCATGCTTTCTTCTGATATAATACTAAGCGATATTGAAAGAACAACGCCAAAGCTGTGGCACGCCATATCAGGTTGTGCATACGTAAAAAGCGAGCTGGGTATCGAGGACGAGGACATACTCAACGCAATACATTACCATACTACCGGCAGACCGAATATGTCTTTGCTGGAAAAAGTGATTTTTGTGGCGGACTTTACCGGCGCAGAACGTGATTACGAGGGTGTTGACGAAATGCGCAAGGCGGCTAATACAAGTCTTAACGATGCAATATTGCAGGGCGTATCGTTCAATATCAGCGATTTGGCAAAAAGAAAAATGATAATACATCCGGACACATTCAACCTGTATCAGGAAATGCTGGCGGAAAGAAATAAATGAAAGGAAAGAAACGGTATGACATCTTTAGAATGCGCAAAACTGGCGGCAAAGGCGATAAGTGACAAAAAAGGCTTGAATATCAAAATAATTCGTGTTGAGGACGTATCCGTAATAGCTGATTACTTTGTTATAGCTACCGGTACAAGCAGCACACACGTAAAGGCACTTGCTGACGAGGTTGAGTTTAAGCTCAGCGAGGCGGGCGTAAGCGTGAGCCATATAGAGGGTTATCGCTCAAATTCATGGATACTGCTTGACTATATTGATGTAATAGTTCATGTATTCTCAGATGAGGCAAGAGAGTATTATGACCTTGAGCGTCTGTGGCAGGACGGAGAAATAATCGAAGCAGAAATAGAAGAATAATAGTTTCAGGAGGAATTTCAGTGAAATACAATCATAAGGAAATTGAACCCAAATGGCAAAAAATATGGGAAGATAAGGGCGTTTTCCATGCTGAGCAAAACTCGGATAAAGAGAAGTTTTACGCTCTCATTGAGTTCCCGTATCCGTCGGGTCAGGGGCTTCACGTTGGCCATCCGCGCCCGTATACGGCTCTTGACGTTGTTTCAAGAAAACGCCGCTTGCAGGGCTACAATGTAATCTATCCGATAGGCTGGGACGCATTTGGACTGCCTACCGAGAATTACGCAATTAAGAATCACGTACATCCGGAAATAGTCACTAAGCAAAATATAGCACGCTTCAAGCAGCAGATTATTTCGCTTGGTATTTCATTTGACTGGAGCCGTGAGATAAATACTACCGACCCGTCATACTATAAGTGGACGCAGTGGATTTTCCTGCAGCTTTTCAAGCATGGTCTTGCTTATAAAAAGGAAATGGCGGTAAACTGGTGTACGTCTTGTAAATGCGTGCTTGCAAACGAAGAGGTTGTAAACGGCGTGTGCGAACGTTGCGGCAGTGATGTAATCCGTAAGGTTAAGTCACAGTGGATGCTCAAAATAACTGAGTATGCAGAACGTCTTATCAATGATCTTGATTTGGTTGATTATCCTACAAGAGTGAAGCTACAGCAGAAGAACTGGATAGGCAGATCAACGGGTGCAGAGGTTGACTTCGGTACTACCCTGGGCGATACGCTTGTTGTATATACCACACGTCCGGACACACTTTTCGGCGCAACATATATGGTAATTTCGCCCGAACACCCGCTTATCGAAAAATGGGCGGATAAGATAGAAAACATAGATGAGGTCAGAAAATATCAGGATGCTGCGGCAAGAAAGTCTGACTTTGAACGTACAGAGGTTGCCAAAGAAAAGACAGGCGTCAAGCTTTTGGGAGTAGAGGCCGTAAATCCGGTAAACGATAAGAAAATCCCGATTTTTATTTCAGACTATGTACTTGTTTCCTACGGTACAGGTGCAATAATGGCTGTTCCTGCACATGATACACGTGACTGGGAGTTTGCAAAGG
>CADBRB010000154.1 GCA_902796955.1 uncultured Ruminococcus sp. | reverse complement strand
CATCGTATTCGGTAAAGCTTCATTAGGTGAGCATTACTATAGAATAACAGCTACAGACGCTAAGCAGACAACACCGAAGCAGCTTGTAAATGCTAAGTATAAGGTTGTTGAGCAGGCTGCAACACCTGTAAATCCGTCTGTCGACGTAAACCTCACAGGTAACCAGGCAGAGGACATCGTAGCTGTTGCAAAGACGCAGGTGGGTGTAAGCGGCAGACCGAACACGTATACATATTGGTACGGTAAGGTTGATTGCGGTGACGGCCCAACATATTCATATGCATGGTGCGCAACGTTCGTATCATGGTGTGCAAATCAGGCAGGTATATCTACAAGCATTTTGCCTAAGGAATGCTCATGTAGCAGAATGGTTACAAAATTCCAGAATATTGACAAGAATATCATTAAGGATCCGAGCAGTTATAAACCTGTAAGAGGCGATATAATATTCTTTGATAATACAAAGTCATCCGGAAGTTATAACCATGTAGGTATAGTTGATTACTATGATGCATCAACAGGTCAAGTTTATACGGTAGAAGGCAACACATCTGCTGTAAATCAGTCTAATGGTAATACCGTAGCAGCTAAACCGCGTACAAGCACAAGCACATTTAAGATTTCAGCTTATGCACACCCGAATTACAAGAATAGTCCGAAGCCATCGAGCAGCAGCAAGCCATCGAGCAGCAGCACATCTTCAACTCCTGCAGCTACAGGTACATTTGAAGCTGCAATAGATAAGGCGTTTAGGATTACCGGCGCATTTGAAGGCAAGGGCTATACTGCAATTACAGGTAACGGCGACGGTCAGGGACTTTCATTGGGATTCATTCAGTGGAATATCGGTCAAGGCACATTGCAGCCATTGCTCACAGATTATGTCACCAATCATGCTTCCGATGCTGTAGCGGCTCTCGGTCAAACCAAGTATGATGATATTGTTGCGTTGCTGAACATGAAGACGAATGCAGAACAGCTTTCATGGGTAATTTCAAATATGAACGATTCAAAAAACAAGATAGTTGATGATTGGAAAACGGCTCTTACAAATGCTTGTAATCAGGCATCATTCCAGAAAATACAGCAAAATCACGCACAAAAGTATGTAAACAGCGCAAAAGCGTTGTTTAACAGATTTAGTCTTACAACTGAAAGATCATTTGCACTTTGCTTTGATATATGCGTGCAGAACGGTGATGTAAACTCTAAGAAGATGCCGAACAATTTGCTTCCGGAACATGTAGCAGGTAAGTCAGAGCGTGAGAAACAGCAAGCTATGGTTGATGCAGTTGCGAGAAAATGTAACCAGAAATACAAAGAAGATGTACGTTCACGTAAACAAACAATAGTAGACGGTACAGGTGTTGTTCATCAGACGAACTTTAACCTTGGAACTCAGTTTGGTTTGAGCGACGCTGTAATTGGCTAAAATTTAGTAAAGTAGTTTTATCCCGCACACTTCAAATGAGGTGTGCGGGATTTTTCACCAAATTTTTCATTTGTATTGCAAACCGTGCATAGCTTAGTATATACTTATATATAGTCAAAGGGTGCAGGGCTTTTGATACTAATCCTATACTAATACGGAGTCTGCTTTCTATTAGATAACAGTATAAGAGCTATGATATGGGGGAGAAGACATGAAAGGCAAAAAGGTAATCAAAATTATACTTGGGTTTATTATTGCAGTAGTAATTATAGCTACAATAATGGTGTTTGTAATAGGTGTGGATAAAACGAACGGAGATGGCATCTTCTCGTTTGGGTCAACGAATGTATCGGGCTTATATGATAACAGCTCGGAGTATAAAATCGGTGGTGCGGATATTAACTCAAATGAATTAAAATATATTGATATTAACTGGATAAGAGGCAGTGTGGATATACTGCCATATGACGGCGATGACGTGCGCATAAGCGAAGCATTTGTATCCGGCGAGAACAGCGATGAAAATATCGTAAGATATCTTGTGAAGGACGGCAGGCTTACAATACAGTTTACAAAGGCACAGGGATTTTTTGAAAGGCTTTTTGCAAAACCTCTTGTTAAAAACCTGACGGTGCTTATACCTGAAGATAAAATGGATATAAACACATTAAATGTTGATACTGTCGGCGCAAGCCTGAAAGCGTCTGCATTGACGCTTGAAACTCTGGATATAGACAATGTAAGCGGAAATATAGATATCAGCGATATTACAGCGGCGCAGGTAGTGGTAGACAACGTTAGCGGTAAACTTGCGATAGAGCAAATGACATCAAATCATGTTAGGATTGATACTGTTTCAGGTGAGATTTTTTTAGCTGATGTTAATACCGAAACTCTAAAAATGAACACTGTAAACGGTAAAGTAAATTACAGCGGAGATGCAAAAGAGATTGATGCCGATGCAGTTTCCGCACATATGAGCGTAACGCTTGACAATGCGCCGGAAAAGGTTGATTGCGAGAGCGTAAGCGGTGATATAATCTTTAAAATACCGGATAATGATGGCTTTTCTTTAGATTTTGAAACGGTAAGCGGTACGCTTGCAAGCGATTTCCCGCTAAAATCTGAAAGCAAGCACAAATCTTCATACGGAAACGGTGGTTTTAACTACGAATTTGAAACCGTCAGCGGAGCCTTAAAGGTATTAAAAGCAGATTGACGGACTAAAACCAATAACGGCGGAAAAGCTGGGCATACAACGCAGATTCTCCGCCGTACAGTGGCAGTTCTTCAAGTTTGTATTAACCTTCGGCTGTTGACAGCTTCTCCATGAAGTCCTGCTCTATTCCTATCAAATCGTTGGCAATATGCACACTTTCGTCGTTTGCGGCAGGGTACTGCTCCATGTATCCGCCAATCGACTTTATACCCATAGCACACCCGTCAATAAGGATATTGCGTATTTGGCGTGCATCGCTTTTAAGCGAGAGCTTTACCTCTGTGCTTACCCAGGACATTGCCTTTGCTACCTGGTGCGGATCACGTTCATCTGCGCCATATTCGTTAAGCAGAGAATGACATTTATCACCGAGGTCTATGTGGCGTTTGTTATAGTCGTTTATTAGTTGTTTTAATCCTGTGTCCTTTACATAGCCCATTACGTGCTCCATGCCGTTTGTTGCCATTTTACAGCCGGAATTACATTCCTTTAAAAGGTTTATCGTATCATTGTTGATAATCATAATATTCAATCTCCCAATAGTATATTATTACAGAGCGTTTGTCTGCAAATGTATTATGCGCAAATCTGGTCAGGTTATTATATGCAAAAATAGTCGAATTTTGAGAAATTCACAAATAGTTAATAAATTTAAGGTTGTATTTTATACCCGCATCGTGGTATTATATAAAATAGTATGAGTATAATAGGGTGCATATGGGGATTTATAAGGATTTCTAATAAAATTTAAGTACCGATAGAGGAAAATGTTGGGAATAAGTATTGCAAAGCAATTTTTATGGAGGTTGGAAAATGAAAAGAAAAATCAGTTTTAAACTCATAGTATATATGATTGCCATGTTGACTTTTATTTACGCATCTTGCTACACTACTTTTGCAACAGGTGAAACGCCACAGGAGGCGATAGATCCGGTGCAATCCGATGTTGTACCGAGCGAAGCAAGTGAAGCCCCGTCAGAGATAACGCCTGAGCCGCAGTCATCGGAAGAGCCTGATGTTCCCTCGGAGGAAGAGCCTGTAAGCTCGGAAGTGATATACGATCCGTCGGAGAATCCGTCTGAAAATGAGAGTACGGAACCGATAGAGTCTTCCGAGGTATCGTCT
>CADBRB010000153.1 GCA_902796955.1 uncultured Ruminococcus sp. | reverse complement strand
TAAAAGCTGGCGGATTTACAGCGGTTGAAACTAAACATCACACAAAAAAGCCATGGCTCACTGTTATTGCAAAAAAGTGAGTGTGACTACGATTAATTTATTTAAGCAAAGTTAAAGCATTCTTACCGGTAATAAAAATAAAGATTAAAACTAAAACATCAGCTTTCGACATATGGGGGTCAATAAATGAAAAGGCAAAAGAATCATTTGTCATTATACGGCATAGGCCCTATATACGGCGCATTAGTAATTGCAATAACTCTTGCGGGCTTAGTTTGCGGTAAGCTTCCCGCACTTTCATTTGGGAAGCTGTCTTGTACTAAGATACCGCTTGCTGTTATCGGCGTTATTTTTATTCTGCTCGGCGTTCTTATGTGGGTGCAGGCAGTGTTTGTTTCAAAACTTGATAACGGCATAAAAAATAATCGGCTTGTAAAAAGCGGGATTTACTCGCACGTGAGAAATCCGATATATTCAGCTATAATGTTTATATGTTACGGTGTGCTTCTGATTGCCGGCAACATAATATTTATACCGCTGTTTTTTGTTTTTTGGCTGTTACTTTCCGTTTTGGTAAAGCACACCGAAGAAAAATGGCTTCTTGATTTGTACGGCGAAGAATACTTAGAGTATTGCAATAAAGTTAATCGTGCAATTCCCTCGCTTATGAAGAAAAGTTAAGCGTAATAAGATTATAAAATACGGTATACAAGCACATAGAAAACAGGAGGAAAAAATATGAAACCCGATTATAAGAACTGGATGCCCAAAGGAATGATATTCGGTACACTTTTTGCAACGATGGTCTTTTGCGCACTCTTTGCGATTTTTACGTTCGGCAGTTTTATATCCGGAGCAGCAAAAAACACACTAAACTTTATTATTCTTGCGGCGACGTTGGTTGGTGCTTGCGTCACTGCTTGGATGATATTGATGTACCGTGCGTTTTCATACAGAGGAAAGCGAAAAATGTCAATGCAGATTATTAAAGGAATAGCTAAATACGTTAAGCTTAACGAAGGTGAAAAAGGATTAGATGTCGGTTGCGGAAGCGGTGCGCTGACTATAGCCTGTGCCAAGCTGAATCCCGATGCCTCATTTATAGGAGTGGATCGCTGGGGTAAGGACTATGCTTCATTTAGTAAGCAGTTGTGCGAAAGCAACGCAAAATCCGAGGGTGTGAAGAACACTGTATTCATGCAGGGCAATGCCTGCAAGCTTGACTTTGCCGACGAGTGTTTCGATTCGGTAACAAGCAATTATGTCTATCATAACATTTCCTCGAAAGACCGTCAGGAGCTTCTGCTTGAAACACTGCGTGTGTTAAAAAAAGGCGGTACATTTGCAATACATGATATCTTTTCAAAAACCAAATATGGCGATATGCAGTCTTTTATCAAGAAGTTAAAAGCTATGGGCTATAAAAAGGTTGAACTGATAGATACTACGCAAGGCAAGTTTATGACTCACTTTGAAGCCCGTTGGATGGCACTTTCCGGCTCTGCACTCCTTGTCGGAATAAAGTGATTACAGAGAATAATCTAAAGTTGTATAAGATATTGATACACTTAGTAAAGAAAGAATATTTAGGAGAGATGCCACTGGGTGATTACCTGCGGTATCTCTTTTTATATCTTTCGCTTCTCAAAAATATTAACTTAATATCAGACCACATTAATTGAGTAAAAGATACATGAATTAATTTTTACAATTTTTAATTAAAATCATCGAAATAACTTGCATATATGAATAAAATATGTTATTTTATGAATAAAGGAGGTTATTTTATGAAATATAGAGAAGTAGGTCTGCGAGCATTGTATAAGCAATTCGTCGTGTATATGCTTAATGACAGGCTCAAAGAAATCATCAGCGGCTATCCAAATGTCCAAAAAGGAAATTGCGTTTTAACATACGGCTATATTGACCGGCAATGCGGGCTTACAATGGAGGTTATTGCCATAGGCAATAAATCCAAAGATAACTTTACATTTTTTGATGCAAGCCCGGAGTATAGAGTTCTTTTGCGTATCGGTTCGATTATAGATGAGGAGTTCGATGTACTGAATAATGCGGACAACTGTTTAAGTGAAAGATATCATGAAAAAATTGAATGCTTAGATATTTATTCCGCCTCAGACGCAGTTGAAAGAACACGTACATTTGCGTTTTTGGATAAGTCAAGACATGAAATCTTCCCGGATGATGTGCAGGTCTATTTTAAAAAGAGAGGACTTGGTACAGAAGTTTGCTGGGTACATATTATCGGGCTTGCCGACTCAGGTATAAAAGGTATACTTTTGAATGAGCCAAATCAGGATTTTGGCTGTCATAATGGCGATATAATCGAATTTTACGTTCAAAAAACTGCTGATAACAGAGTGATATGCAGTGTAGATATGACGCCGGAGCTAAAGCTGACCGCCGAGGCATTGAAGGACGGCAAAATGCTTAAAGAAGCAATATCCGCTTTTCACAAGGAGCGAACAGAGGATAATTTATTGGATGTCCTTATGATTTTGAGGGAAAGCTACGTATGGGTACCGTGTAATGCCGTAATGAGTGAAACGGATGCTTCTGCATTAAATAAGCTTGCGGAAAATGCTGGCGGAGATTTAAACTCATTGATTGGAAAAACTTTCACAAACCAGGAAAACGTCAGACTTATACCGGATATTTTACAAAAAGGCGAAGAATATTTCTTCCCTGTATTCTCGTCAGATTATGAGATGGGGGAGTACGGCAAGAGTTTTTCAAAGATTCAAATGCATATGCTTGAAGTGATACCTCTTGCAAGAAACAATGAGAAAAAAGTTGCCGGTATTGCCGTTAATGCCTTTTCGGAAGCGTTTGTGATTGATAAAGCTTTATTTGCCGTGCTTGAGAAAATGGAGTCGTGTCTTGAGTAAAATTGGCGTTAAAAGTGAATAAACAAAGAATAAACTTAGTAATCCATAGACAAATTTTAACTGTTGTGATATAATTTTCGTTACTGAGAATTACTGATTATTACCAAGCGGTCTTTGAATATTTTTTGCAAACCACGGGGGTGACTGAATTGGAAGTAGTGAGAATAAACGAACTGGATGAGATTTTTAAATACCTCATATCCGAGCAGAAATATGATGAGCGGATTAACAGATACCGTAGCTCTTACATATACAGAGGATTGTCAAATGGTGATTATTCTTTGGTTACAACACTCGCACGCAACTGTAAAGACAAACAGCGTGAGCTTGAAAAGCCGATATTGAGAAACTTTTATAAATATGCCTCCGAGCATCGGATAATTCAGTCCTCCGACTGGCATAAAATGATAGTCGGTCAGCATCACGGCTTGCCTACAAGACTTATGGATTGGACATATTCTCCGCTTGTTGCTCTGCACTTTGCAATGTCGGAGGGTAATCTGAATGATATTGACAAACATGATTGTGTGGTTTGGCAAATTGACATCGAGGAGCTTAACAGTCTGTTGCCTGAAAAATACATACAAGCATTGAGCGACGATAATGCATATCTGTTTACTGTAGATACACTTAGCAGAGTTGCCGGAAGCATAGAGGAATACGACAACGATATGTCAGACAAAGCAATGGTTTTACTTGAGCCGCCGTCGATAGATCCGAGAATTGTAAATCAGTATTCACATTTTTCTGTTGTTCCCATGCAGATGACGAAGGTAGAGGATTTTTTAAACGACAGAACTGTGAATACCGTAAAATACATAATAGCTAAGGAAATACGATGGAGAATACGGGATATGCTGGAACAGATGAATATAAACGAACGTACTCTCCTGCCCGGATTGGACGGGCTTGCTTCTTGGCTGAGAAGACACTATTTTGTAAAATAAACATCAACGGTGATAACAATGAACACAATAGAAAACATTTTTAAGTACAAAAGCGTAGATTTTAACAAGCTTATACCGTTCGGCTTTACAGAGGAGAAAGACTTGTTTGTATACAATCGAATACTCCCGTCCAGCGGATTTTTACTCACGGTGAGCATAAACCGCAGCGGAGAGCTTGAAGCAGTCGTTACCGATACAGAACTAAACGAGCCGTATACACTGTACCTTGTTAAAGATGCAGAAGGCGGCTTTGTGGGTGCGGTTAGGGCGGAATGTGAGCGTATTTTCGAGGAAATTGCGGAGCAATGCTACAAAAGCGATGTATTTAAGAATGATATAACTAAGAGTATTATAGCGTATGTTCGCACTACATACGGCGATGAGCTGGAGTTTTTATGGGAAAAATTCCCTGATTGCGCCATTTGCCGAAGACAGGACAATAAAAAGTGGTATCTGTTGATTATGACGGTAAGCAAGCGCAAGCTGGGATTAAATGACGATGAAATTACGGAAATTGTCAATTTGCGTATGAAACCGGAGCTTTTGGATGAGCTTGCAGACGATAGAAGGTACTTTCATGCATATCATATGAATAAAAAACACTGGGTGACAGTAATGCTTGACGGCTCCGTCGGCTTTGAGGAGCTGTGTGAAAGAATAGATTACAGCTATACATCAGCTAAAAAATAGACAAAAAGCTACAGACTTGTACTGTAAAAGCTAAAAAATACGGAGGTATAAAAATGAACAAAATTACAGAAAAAATCAGAAAAACAGGTGTGTTTTATTTGGCAACGGTTGATTCCGAGAACCAGCCGAGGGTGCGCCCATTTGGTGCGGTTGCCGAGTTTGAGGGCAAGGTGTACATCTGCACCAACAACACTAAAAAATGCTATGATGAAATGATGAAAAATCCGAAAGTTGAGATTTGCGGTATGCTTGATGAAGGTACATGGATACGTGTATGCGGTAAGGCGGTTCGTGATGACCGTGACGAAGCAAGACAGGCGATGCTTGACTCAAATGAGGGCTTTAAAAATATGTACAGCATAGGCGACGGCATCTTGGAGGTACTCTATATTGATGAAGCAGTGTGTACGGAGTATTCATTTACCTCCGCTCCTGTTGTTATCGAATAAGGTGTTGCACAATGACAGAGCGTGAAAAAGCAAAAGCAGGTTATCTTTATGACGCAAATTATGACGAAGCGCTTATAAATGAACGAACGCTATGTAAGGATTTGTGCCATGAGTTTAATCTTTGCAAGCCATCGGAAACCGAGAAAAAAGCCGAATTATTATCGCAAATCATCGGAAACATAAAAGGCAGATGTGAAATAACTGCGCCGTTTTGGTGCGATTACGGGTATAATATAACTCTCGGCAATAACTTTTACGCAAACCATAATCTTATTATTCTTGACGGCGTATCGGTAACTTTCGGAGATAATGTGTTTATTGCACCTAACTGTTGCTTTTCTGCAGCAGGTCATCCCATTGACGCTTCACAGCGAAATGCCGGGCTTGAGATAGCCCTGCCGATAACCGTTGGAGATAATGTATGGATAGGCGCATCGGTTACAGTTCTGCCGGGTGTAACTATCGGTGACAACACAGTTATTGGTGCAGGCAGTGTTGTAAATAAGGATATACCGTCCAATGTTGTGGCCGTAGGTAACCCGTGCAGGGTACTGCGCAATATAACTGAGGCAGATAAGAATAAATATCCTGTTTACAGCGAAGATTAATTTAACAGACCTCTAAGACATATCGCATTTGCGATGTGTCTTATTTTATGAAATCAATAAAATTTTCGCAGAAAAAAATATAATTTTTTATTTTTTTATTGACATTTTTACTGATGGCTGTTATAATATGTTCAACCTACTAATCTTATAGGCAAAAGAAAGGCAGAGAAAATGATGAAAAAATTTAGATTATGGCGATGTTGACGCAGTAATTTTGAATACCTGCATATAATTTAAAAATAAAATTTATCAGAGGAGAAATTACGATGAAAGTATACAATAAAATAACAGATCTTATAGGTGGAACACCGCTTTTAAAATTAGGCAATTATTCAAAGCTGAATGGACTTGACGCTGAAATCTACGCAAAGCTTGAGTATTTTAATCCGGCGGGAAGCGTAAAGGACAGAATTGCAAAGGCAATGCTTGACGATGCGGAGGAAAAGGGTGTTTTAAAACCCGGTGCGGTGATTATAGAGCCTACAAGTGGCAACACAGGTATAGGTCTTGCCGCAGTTGCCGCATCAAGAGGATACAGAACAATACTTACCATGCCTGAAACAATGAGTGTAGAACGCAGAAATCTGCTTAAAGCATACGGCGCAGAGCTTGTGCTTACCGAGGGTGCAAAGGGCATGAAGGGTGCTATTGAAAAGGCAAACGAGCTTGCAAAAGAAATACCCGGTAGCTTTATACCGAGTCAGTTCACTAATCCGGCAAACCCTAAAACACATATTCAGACGACCGGACCGGAAATTTGGAATGACACAGACGGAAAGGTTGATATTTTTGTCGCCGGCGTAGGCACAGGCGGTACGGTGTCCGGCGTGGGCGAATACCTTAAAAGTCAAAACCCGAACGTAAAAATAGTAGCTGTTGAGCCTGCAGGCTCACCCGTGCTATCAAAGGGAGTTTCCGGCCCTCATAAGATACAGGGCATAGGAGCAGGATTCGTTCCGGATACGCTCAATACCGCTATTTATGATGAAGTAATAACGGTAGAAAATGATGACGCTTTTGCCACAGGTAAGCTCATAGCAAGAACCGAGGGCGTACTTGTCGGCATCTCATCGGGTGCGGCAGTATTTGCGGCGGCACAGCTTGCAAAACGTCCCGAAAACAAGGGTAAAATAATCGTTGCGCTTTTACCGGACACAGGCGATAGATATCTTTCAACTCCTATGTTTGCGGAATAATTGATTAACTAAAAAAAACTAAACCCATACCGTTTTTATTGGTATGGGTTTTTAATTGCGAAAATATTAATTTTAGAAGAAAGAATACATGCAACTGTTTTTTGCATTTATTCCGGAAGATAGAAGCCCCATACGCAGTTGCTGAATTCACCTGCGGCAAACGTTTTTGTTTCTCCGCTCAGTAGCTTAACATTGTATACCTGCATCTTATGCGGCTGATTATACTGTGGGTCATAAACGGTAGCTGTTTCGCCTGTTTCCTCCCATTCAAAATCAAATATGTTCACCCCGAACAGCTTACATTGACCGTCAATCGCAGATTTTTCAAATTTCCAGCATTTTTCTGGCATTTTTCTCACCTCATTCTTACATTGACTGTTACAAAAGAATTTATACTGACTTTTTCTCTGTTGAATTTTAAAGTATGCACAAATACATTTGGCGGTAATATCATATCATATAATCTATTGGTTTTCAATACATCGTGTTCATTTTAGCGTATAACTGCAAATGAGTTTGGAGTAATTAAAAAGATGAAAGCTTGCGCATTTTTTTTATACTTTTTGCCATACTACGCATAAAGAGGTGAAGAAAATGAAATTAGTAGAATTGCCTAAACACGCTTGACAACAATGGATAAAAAAGCTACAAT
>CADBRB010000152.1 GCA_902796955.1 uncultured Ruminococcus sp. | reverse complement strand
TGCTCTGTTCCATCATAAGCATAGTCATTTCTCTTACGAAAAATGACAGAAAAAAATAAACCGCCCTCGCTCAAAAAGTGGCGGTTTATTTTTTAAGAAATAAACTTAATTTGAGCTAAACCGTCTATCGGATTAGCTTTTTGGTTTCACTTATATTATACCCGTTTTTAATGTTTTGTCAAGTAGCCTCGTACCATTTTTGTGGTACAGGGTTATTTTTTATTATACAACTTTCACTTCTTCACTTTTCACTTTTACCTCTTACTTAGTCTTTACCTTTCCGAAAGCGGATTTATACTGCTTAATGAGGCTTTAAGCATTTTTGTGAATTTGAGAGCCTTGCCGCAACCGTTTACAACGCAGTCGGCAGGGTCGTCTATCGGGTTTACGTCCAGATTGAGGCAATCCTTTAACAGCTCAGGGAAGCCTCTTAACTGAGAGCCGCCGCCGGTCAGGAACATACCGTCGGTGTAAATATCGCTCACAAGCTCAGGTGAGGTCTGCTCCAAAACCGTTTGCATGGTTCTTACTATCTGCATTGCAGGCTCATACAGTGCCTCCGCCATTTCTTCGGCGGTAAGAGCTATAGCCTGCGGTATGCCGGTAACAGAATTGCGACCTTTTATAGTAAAGGGAGGAATATAATATTTTGGCGGCACAACACAGCCAACTGCAATTTTTGCCTCCTCTGCCATTTTCGGGCCTACCACAAGGTTATATTTGCGTTTAATGTACTTTAAAATCTCATCGTCAAACATATTTCCGGCAGTTTTTATAGAGCGTGATGTAACAATATCTCCCAGAGAAATTACGGCAATATCCGTAGTGCCGCCGCCGATATCCACAACAAATACACCGTGCGAGTCGCTGATATCTATGCCTGCACCCAGTGCCGCCGCCTTTTGAGCCTCTATTAAAAACACCTTGCGCATACCTATATTGCGTATTGCGTCAAATACAGCTCTTTTTTCAACATCGGTTATTTCACCCGGAACGCACGCAACTACCTTTGGCATTATAAACTTATTAGTGCATACGCTTTTTAGCATCGTATTTATCATTTCCTCAACAAGATAAAAGTCAGAGATAACGCCGCCCGTAAGGGGGTACATTGCCTTTATTCTGTTAGAGGTGCGTCCTATCATCTTTTCAGCCTCATGTCCGAGAGCAAGCACGTTGCCCGTGTCTGCGTCTATTGTTACCACTGAAGGCTCCTTCAAGATGATACCCTTTTTTTCGGAATATATCCTGATATTGGAAGTACCCAAATCAATAGCAATATCCATACTCATTATAAATTTCCCCTCTTACTGTTATACTCTCAGTGCGGCAAAGGTGTTTTTGCGGCGGTTATGCACAGCACATCGTCTGCACCTGCCGCTTTTAAGCTTTCCGCACATTCGTTCAATGTCCAGCCTGTAGTGATTATGTCATCGCAAATTATTATTCTTTTGCCCGATATCTCAGTGCCGGAAATGACTTCATACACGTTTTTAACGTTTTGTTTACGAAGCTCTTTGTTCAAATCATGCTGGATTTCATTATCACGTATTTTACTCAATACTTTATTATAAGGCTTTTTGCAGAAAAATGCAATATCTTTTGCCAGTAACTCCGCTTGATTGTAGCCTCTTTTTTTAAAAGATTTTTCAGAAAGCGGCACAGACGTTATAAAGTCAGGGTTAAAATGTTCAAGCCTGTCCCTGTATTTGTCAAAAACTATACTTGCATATGTTCTTGAATACTCCCTGTGACCACCGAATTTAAATCTAAGCACAGAGTTTTTAAACTGTTCTCTATACTCAAATGCCGAAAGACACAAAAATCCGTTAGGCGTAATTGCAGTGTATTCTTTTTCGCTTATTTTGTTTTTGCAATCATCGCAAATGTAGTGCCAAAGCTCGGTTTCATCTGCACAAAATACACATTCGCCGTGATACAGATATGATAAAATATATCTTATCGGCTTTGTAATAATCTTATAGATTTGCATTTTTATCACCGCGAATCAAAAATTCCTTCAGTGCGGAATATCTTTTTGAATGCTTGTTGTTGCTTACCATTTGCCGCACTATTTCGGGTACACCCACCAGTATTAAAAGCTTTTTGGCCCTTGTTACTGCTGTGTACAGCAGTTTTCTGTATAATAATTGTGACGGTGCGTGGAACATCGGTATTATAACTGCGTCAAATTCATTACCCTGACTTTTATGTACCGTTGTAGCATAGGCAAGGTCTATGTCCGGCACGTTTTCAAAGGCATAAACTGCGGTTCTGTCGTCAAATCTGACTTTTATTATCTGCGAACCCTTATTTATCTCTGTCAGTATGCCTACATCGCCGTTAAACACGCCTTCTCCGCTTACACCGTCATCCTTTGACCAGATTATATTATAGTTGTTCTTTATCTGCATTACCTTATCGCCCTCACGCAGACATAAGCCGTTTATAACTATCTCCTTTTTTTCAGGTGATGGCGGATTAAGCACCGACTGAAGCTTTTTATTAAGTTCATTTGCGCCAAGCTCACCCTTTCTGCCGGGTGATAATACCTGTATATTGTCTATAGGTGAATACCCATATGTTTTAGGCAGACGTATATAACACAGGTCGAGTATCGTCTGCGATATTGCCGATGAATTGTATGCCTGTAAAAAGAAAAAGTCGTTGTCATGTCTTGTCAGGTCGGGGAGCTGACCCTTTATAATGCTGTGGGCGTTTGTAACTATCAGGCTTTTTACCGATTGCCTGAAAATCTCTGAAAGCTGTACAACAGGCATTATACCTGAGTTTATAAGATCCTCAAGCACGTTGCCCGCACCAACCGACGGCAGCTGGTCACTGTCGCCTACCAGTATAAGCCTGCATCCCATCGGCAAGGCTCTAAGCACGCTGTCAAATATCATGGAATCCACCATGGAAACTTCATCCAGAATAAGAGCATCGCAGTTGAGCATATTTTTTTCGTTACGTTTAAAAACAGGCTTGTCCTCTTTGTCCCATGCAACCTCCAGCAAACGGTGTATCGTTTTTGCCTCACAGCCCGTTACCTCTGACATTCTCTGGGCGGCACGCCCTGTAGGAGCGGCTAAAAATACCTTTTGGCCGTATTTTTTAAGTATTTTAATTATAGCATTGAGCGTGGTGGTTTTTCCCGTGCCTGGGCCGCCTGTCAATATTAGAGTACCCTTTGTAAGTGCTTCGGTAATCGCTTTCCTTTGCAAATCGGCATATTCTATATGACGTTCCTTTTCGATTTTCTTTATCTCGTCAGCTATGTTCGGCACACTGAATGCGGGAAATTTAAGCAGCATAAGCAACCTTGCCGCCGAATACGCTTCACATTCGTAAAGAGTGGTTGTGAATATAAAGCTCTTATCGCTTAGAGTGTCTTTTATAAGTGTGCCGTCGTTAATGAGCATATCGAGGGTGCTTTCAACGCTTTCGTAAGGCACGCTCAAAAAATCTGCGGCGGCAGAAAGCAGCCTGTCCTGCGGCAGGCAGGTATGACCGTTGCCCATGTTATGATAGAGTATATGTACTATGCCGGCACGCAATCTGCCTATATTGTCGGCGGCCTTTTCAAAGCTCTGCGCAATCATGTCCGCCTTGTCAAAGGATATGCTCACGGGCGGCAGGCAGATAATAAAAGGATCATCCTCGATAAGCTCTATCGCTTTATTGCCGAATGCCTTCCATATGCGTATTGATTCATAGGGCTGTATTCCGTACTTGCCAAGCTGAGCCATAACCTCACGCAAGCCGAATATTCTGTTAAGCTCATTGCTCATAAATTTTGCTTTTTCCTCTGAAATGCCCTTAATCTGACGTAATCGTTCGGGTTCATTTTCTATTACATCAAGTGTGCTGTCGCCAAAGGCTTCCACAAGTCTGTGCGCCAAAGCAGGACCGACTCCCTTAATTGCGCCGGAGGAAAGATATTTGAGTATAGATATTGCATTGCTCGGCACAACTCGCTCGCATACCTCTACCGAAAACTGTTGACCGTAGGATGCGTGATTTTTCCATTTGCCTATCAGTCTAAGCTCCTCTCCTGCATTTACAAACGGCATTGTGCCTACTGCGGTAACGCTGTCTTCTGCTGTAGACAGCTCAAGTACCGTATAGCCGTTATCGTCGTTTCTATATACAATCTGCTCAACTTCTCCGCTGAGCTCATAAAGGCTGTTGTTGTCCTGCATTTAAAAAATCCTTTCGGTTTACAGGCTCACTAAGAGCCGTATATTTTCAAAAATCTCAAAATGAATTTGAATAAATTTCTTCAAACTATTGATTAATTAATTCTGTTCGTCTATAATATGGTGTGTAAAAAAAGAAAAGGAATGGATAAATATGGAATTTTATGCAAACGAAGGAAAAAATGTTGAAATAGAAGTAAACGGGCAGGTATATATGCGCCATGCCATAAAAACAAGATTTGTACAGATAGGCGAGAGCTATATAGATTTCTTTAAGGAGTATGCTCTGCCGCTTTATCAGGAGGGTGACATAATATCTACCAGCGAGAAGATAATTGCACTTTGCCAAAATAGAATAGTCAGACGTGAGGATATAAAAATAGGCTTTTGGGCTAAATTGCTCTCTAAATTTGCATCTCATCCCGATACCGGCGTTGGCGTAGGCGAAACGATAAAAATGCAGTACGCAATAGATACCGTAGGATTGCCGAGAGTTTTGTGGGCGGCATTTGCAAGCGCAGTAACAAAGCTTTTCGGTAAAAAAGGCGTGTTTTATGAGATAGTCGGTATGGAGGTAAGCGGACTTGACGGCTTTTATGACAAGGTTTGGTCTGAGTACAGGGATATCGGCATTAGAATACCCGAAAATCCGTCTGGCGTATGTAATGAGATAAAGGAAAAGTTAGGCATAAGCTGTATGATAGTGGACGCCAACGATTTAGGTCAGGAGGTACTCGGCTACTCTGACGATATTAAGCTTTCATTAGATGAAATGAAAGGGCTTATAAGAGATAACCCGTCTGGTCAGGGAAGCGAGCTTACTCCCATAATCCTTATAAGAAAGAAGCCCGAAGATGACGCCGCCGGCAAAGAGAAGAGCGAAGAAGCTTTAAATGCTGATGCCGACGCAGAAAAAGATGAGAATACATCAGACGAAGAATTAAAAGAGGTTAAAGCCGAATCTGAAATTGAACCGGACGCAAGTTCCGACGAAGAATAAGAAAAATAGATTATTTCCTCCCTTTAAAAGGGAGGATTTTTATTTTGTAAGGTTACTCAGTTATACTGCCGATGAATACAACAGTTTGTCAAGCCGCAGAGAGTAAAAAGCAAACAATACCCAATTTTAGTTCATTATCAATATTATATACCAAATCAGTTCTTTAATCAAGAGTGCTTTTTTTCGGCATATTCTTTTACGATTTCCATGCTTTTCCCGTATTCCTCAGGGGTGAGAATATGTACAAAGCTGTATTTTTCACATACCTTACTGCAAATGGAGGAGGTTTCGCCATCCATGCCGCAATCAAGGCAGATGAGCCGCTTTATTTTTTGCTTGTCGTCCCATTCTATTATTGAGATAAGACTTCTGAGCAACAGCTCGATGTTTTCATCGTGTGCGTATACGGGTACTACCATGTCGCAGCGGCAATCGGTTTTATTATCGGTGAACATGATTGCCAGTATCTTTATGAGCTCTATAAGACCTATTACCACAAGGCAAATAACCGTAATTTCGAGAAGTATCTTTTCCATAAAGACAGCATCTCCTTTACTGAAAAATCTGTTTGTTATGTGATATTGCTACATTCTATTCAGAGAAAAACAAAAATGATATATTTTTAAAAAATTTTTTGAATAAAACGAACTTGCCCGCACACAATAATAACGTGACACGGAAACACCGTGCCGCAAACAAACGCAAAGCACCGTGACCGCTTAATGCAAATGCGATTTTTGAAACCGACAAAACGGTATGCGGCTAATTTACAGTATATGTAGCATAAGGCAAAAACCAAATGCTTAATATTAAGTAAATTCTTGATTTAAAAACGGAATTTTTAATTATATGGAACAGTGTGCATTTAGAATAAGACTTAAAAATCTATTTCAAAACGCATACACCATTTTATGAAATACCGTCAGCTAATCAAAAAAGCCCCAAAAATCAAAAAAGCAACGTTATCCTCATCATATACCCAAAAGGTTTTATGATTATCCTTGCCTGATAAAGCGTCTTTATACAAAAGTATATGACGTGACTTTAACAGGTCAATCAGGCAAAAAGGATAACGCTTAGGCAGTCAATGCTGCAAAGCGCCGGCATTATCCGTACCGCAAATAATATTGCCCCTCGTAAGGTATTTGTCTTAACGCAGGTCATATTTACACGGTGCTTTTGCCGATGCGAGTAACAAGAACGGTGTTTGCGTACAGCGCAAGGGCGGCATAAGCGCATTTGCTTTATACACCGCTTTGCAAACGCACTGCGGCGCATAGCAAATCTGAGTATAAATGCACAGTATCTTAACCGCACATAATCATTTGCATAAGTAGATTGATTTTCCGTGCGATTAATACTCAACAGACATTTATATCCGGAAAAGCATACCGCCTTGCGCTGACCAAATAAGAATAATGAGAGGGAAATAATTATGGACAGTTGTTCGGCTAACAGAAGTATAAGATGCTCCGTAAAGCAATGCAGACATCATTGTGAAAATCAGGATTACTGCTCTTTGGAGAGCATTAAGGTAGGTACACATGAGAGCAACCCTACGATGACTGAATGTACCGATTGTGAATCATTTGCAGTAAGAAGCTCAGTTCAGGGCTAATGCCGGTATTCAATTAATCATAAACATCTGTTGCGATGAAATTTGCAGAACAGCGTTGTTTTAACGGAATAAATCAATATTTTGTATCTGTCCTCCGTCTTGTTTTGCGAAGCCTTCCGCTGACAGCTTTAATTGAAAACCGGGTAAAAGCTCCGACGGCTTTTTATATATACTGATGCCGTTTGCCGTTGTGACTTATCAGCACCTTGTAAAGTTTGATTCTGTAACATAGCTGAGTTTTATTCTGGCATTTTCAGTATATGCTGTGCAACAAAGCTGTTTAAACGGTAGCGTGCTTTTACCGTTTAAATGCTTTGCTGTGAACAGCCGTTTATCATGTACGGAACGCCGTATCGGCGTTCCTTTTGCTTTATTTGACATACTGTGCATTTAAAGATAAAATAAAAGCATATGAATATTGAATTTTCGTTGAAAGAGGTAGGACAATGAGCTTTTACGACAAGGTGTATTATATCGTCAGGCAAATTCCAAAGGGCAAGGTAGCTACATACGGTCAAATTGCAATGATACTCGGCAGTCCGAGAGCGTCCCGTGCGGTAGGGTATGCTCTGCACTTTAATCCTATGCCGGGCATAATCCCATGCCACAGAGTAGTCAACCGTGACGGGCATCTTGCGCCTGCATTCGCCTTTGGAGGTATAGACGCTCAAAAAAATCTTCTTTTATCCGAAAATGTTCCGGTGAATGAAGATGATACGGTTAATCTTAAACAGTATCGCTGGGACGGCGTGTGCGACACAAGCGGTGTGCCGGAGTAGGAAGTATATTTGTATAAAACATGGAAACTGACAGATACTTCGCAAGAAATACCTGTCAGTTTCTGCTTTACTCATTAATTGGTTGCTTTTATAATACCATGGTCAATCTCCGTCAACACAATTACAATCAGTGCATTGGCTACACTGACCGCCGCTTCCTTGATCAGGAATGCAATCCGATACGCAGAAAATGCCACAATCCTCATATATGAACATGTGTTACACCCCCCCTTTCTCTAAACTTATTCTTATAATATATACTAATTGCATATATTTTCAAGACGCGTGGAAGTAATGATTTGTATAATTCACAGTAGGGAGAAATATGTAATAAATCTCCGTATGTTGCGCTGGTTTGCAATGGACAAGCACCAGCGCAACTGTGTCTCCATTCACATATCTTACATTCATTGACATCACAAGCGGAAGTATGTGATATATCTGAAAAAATATCGTCTATTTCACTTATAATATCCTTTATATTTATAATATTTGTTCTCGGCGCTTCTAATCCTAAACTGCAACAAGCAATTTCTCCGTTTTGTCCTAATGCAAAAAAATTTTTACCGGCGGCACACGCTCTTCTGACAGGTTTTGAAAATGTAACATCGCCAAATTGAAAAAACCAGTTATATGAGCCACTATTCAAGTATTGCTCCATAATGTCAAAACATTCATTAAGAATGCGTATACATTTACTGATATCATTAAGAATTCTTGGATGACCAGTTTGAGTGTCTCTTTCAAATGAAAAACGAAAAAACATTTCTTTTTCTATAAGATATTTTGTAAGTTTTGGTAAACCTTCAAGATTTTCAGCCGTTACGGTTACCATTATAGATGGTTTTATATTATGTTCTATTAAGTTATTTATGCCTTTAATTGTATCTTCATAACTTCCTCTTCCGTTCTTGTAAATTCTATTTACATCATGGTATTCTTTTGATCCATCTAACGAAACACCTACCGATATTTCTTTGTCTTTAATGAACCGTGCTATATCTTTTGATACTAATGTGCCATTTGTTGGGATAATATATTTAACAGGAACATCATAAGGATTCGATTCACAGTAATCAATTAAAGACTTAATTAGTTTAAATTGTGTTAATGGTTCACCACCAACAAGCATAAGTGAGAGAATATCATAGTTGTGTTTTTTACACGACAAAAGCATCTTGTCAATGGAACTAAAAAGCAATTCTTCTGACATAACATCTGAATTTTTATGAATATAACAATACTTACATTTCAAATTGCAATTATTAGTCAAATGTATCCAACAAGTCAATACTTTTTTCTTGTTTGAATAGTTTTTTTGCGAAGTTTTAACAGAATAAATAATCTGCTTAGATACAAGTAAATTAAATATCGTTAATAAATTTTCATAGGCTTGATTTACTGATAATGAAATTTGTTTTATAGTGTTATATCCATTACATAGTTTTATAATGTCTATTATTTCTTTTCCGACGACTAAAACGCCACCGTAACCATCTGGATTGTATATCAAATATACATCTTCTTTATATGGATTGTCTGAAACTGTGATTACTTCATCAATATATAGTGACTCGGCATGAGAATAAATATCATTAGGATTTAGCATGCAAATTTCTCCTTTTTCTTTATTAATCTAATTTCAATTAATGAATAGTGAGTTGTTAAATCTTTCATAACTGTTAATAGAATGGTTTAAATTGTTTTTTAAAACAAAATTCCCTGTAAAATAAAAAATGCGCAGCCGAAGCCACGCACCGAAAAATACACAGCTCCGATTGTCGCCAAACAAATTTCTTAGCTATTTTTGAGAATGCTAAAATAGAGCTTGCATTTTTACCAAAAGTAAAAAATACATTCTCAAAAAATAGCAACTATAAAATTTGTTTGGCAACTACATTGTATCATACAAAAATAAAAAAAGCAACATTTAAATCAACAGTTTAATGCTATTGAATGCTAAAAAAATAATATAACAGAGCGCACTTTAGCTTTGCGTAATCGGTTGTTAATAGAAACAAAATATTGCTCGCATATAGAGTTGGTTGCAGGAAACAAAGTCGTAGCTTGCGGTTTATCTGTGTGCGAAGTGGGAGCGGAGCTTCTCCGCTGTGCTAAGTGCCTGCCTCCGCCGTCAGCCTGCTTGTCACAAGTTTAATGACTAAGCCATAAAATATACTATTAAAGTTGCTTAACAATTACGGAGGTCATAACGTGATTAAGATAAACAGTTTCGGCATAATAGGCGGCGATAAGCGGCAACTGATGATGGCAAAATCCATTGTTGCCGACGGATACAAAGTCTATATGACCGGATTTGAAACCATAGATACAACGGTAGGCACATGGATTGACACCACACTTGAAAATACGGTAAATAACAGCGATGTATTGATTCTTCCACTGCCGATTACAAAGGACAATAAGACGCTTAACTCAACATATGCGGACAGACCGATATATCTTAACTCTGATTTTGCAGGTTTGATTTCGGGCAAAAGGGTATATTGCGGAATGAAAAGTCAGCTCTTAAAGCTTTGCCCGGAGCTTGACCCAAAGCTTATATATGATTATATGCTCAGAGAGGAATTTGCCGTACAGAACGCCGTGCCTACATCGGAGGGAGCTATAGAAATAGCCATGCGTGAGTACAGCGGAACGATAAACGGCTCACGCTGTCTTGTTATCGGTTACGGCCGCATAGGCAGGGTGCTTGCCGCAATGCTGAAGGGTATTGGCGCATATGTAACTGTAGCTTCAAGAAAAAAACAGGACATGGCATGGTCGCATTTAGCCGGTTATAATGCCGTAAGAAGCGATAAACTGCATGAAACAGGCGGCTTTGATATTGTGTTTAACACAGTCCCGTATGTTTTACTGGATGCTCATACGCTTGCAAAAACGTGTGACGGCGCAATAGTTATAGATTTAGCGTCACAGCCGGGCGGTGTAGACAAAGAGGCGGCAAAAAGACTTGGCATCAGATGTACGCACGCACTCTCATTGCCTGGCAGAGTTGCTCCGAAAGCGGCGGGAGAAATAATAAAAAACACGGTTTACAATATGTTGGAGGAGGAATATGAGTGAACCCCATATCAATAGGCTTTGCCATGTGCGGCTCGTTCTGCACGTTTTCAAAAGCACTGCCGCAGATGGAGCTTTTGGCGGAGCAGGGTGCAAGTATTGTTCCGATAATGTCGGAAAATGCTTACACTACAGATACCCGATTCGGTACAGCGCAAAGCTTTATAAATAGAATAGAAAAAATCTCCGGCAGGGAGATAATTCATACAATATCTCAAGCAGAACCAATAGGGCCTAAAAAAATGTGTGATTTGCTGATAGTGGCGCCATGTACGGGCAATACTCTCTCAAAGCTGTGCAACGCTATTACCGATACAGCCGTAACTATGGCTGTAAAATCACACTTAAGAGTAGGCAGACCTGTATTGTTGACGCTTGCAACAAATGACGGTCTGGGGGCTTCCGCACAGAATTTGGGCAGAATAATTAACATAAAAAACATTTTCTTGACGCCCTTTTCGCAGGATGATCCGATAAACAAGCCCAATTCCATTGTAGCTCATTTTGAGCTTATACCTGAGTGCGCCGAGCTTGCGCTTAAATATAAACAAATGCAGCCTGTTATCAGGTGATTTTACATTAAACAGCCGTGTATATGATTTGTCTGTGACATGATTATGCACGGCTTAACTTATTGTTGCATGAGTGTTCAAAAAAGACCAATTAGTATTTGACATTGAGCGTAAAAAGATGTATCATAATATAAGATAGATTTTTAGCGGATTATAAGTTTTTTGCTAACTTAATCCGGTTTTGTTGAAAATTAGCTGTGTTGGGGGATGACGACGTGAAGTATTGCAGTGAATGTAAGCGGCTTTACAACGAAGAATTTGAGATTTGTGAAAACTGCGGCAAAACTCTTGCCGAGGTAAAGGACGATGATAAGGCGTTTCTTATCACAGCGTCCGTTATTCAAAGGGAAAGAATAAAGATAATTTTGGAGGACAACTCCATTGAGCTTTTTGAGGAGATAAACGGCCGTAAAAAGGATTTATATGTAAATTACAGCGATTTTGACAAGGCTGTCGATATCCTTTTAAAGGTTGATGCTCTGCCGTCGGATTTTAAAGATGAGAATAAAAAATCTAAGAAAAAGGCTGCTAAAACCGCCGCAGAAATTAGAGCCTTTGAGAAAAAGGAAGCCGAGGAGCAGGCACGGAAAGAAAACGATGAAAACGCCGGTGCCGCCGATTCGGATAATGCAGACGGCGCATATGAATCGGGAAAGAATTCT
>CADBRB010000151.1 GCA_902796955.1 uncultured Ruminococcus sp. | reverse complement strand
TGCTTGATGGCTCGTCAACAACTGCCAAGTTATAGCTTAGCAAATCAATTATTTCCGCATGGAAAGAGCCTTGAGCAATTACATTTAAGCCTTCTTCGCCAAGCACGTAGAGAACATTCTTCTTCTCAACCTTATCGGCTATAGCTTTTACTTTTGTAAGAGTTTCCTCACAATATTTTGCGAGTGCTTCTGCCTCGTCAGCCATTGAGAGCAAATCGCCAAGCATACGGTATGCTTCCGGCATTGTTTCCAATGTGGCAGTAACATGGACAAACGGTATGCCGGTCTGCTCCGAAAGCCCGTCCAAATCCTCAACAATAGTGTCCTTTGGCTCACCTACGTCAATAACAACCTGTGCGCCGGAGGCAAGCAGAGTTTCAAGGTTAAGCTCGCCCTTTCCGCCGTAAAGCTGTCCGAGTTCCGGCAGATTATAATACTTTGTGTCAAGATACTTTTCGGCATCAGATGACCATGCAGACGATACTCCTACAAATTTGTCCGGAGCAAGCGCAAACAAAACTATCTGCGCAAGAGGACCCGAAACTGCAATTTTTTCAATATTTGCAGGTACTTCCACTTTTCTGCCTACAGAATCCGTGAAGGTCTTTGTTGTGGAAATTGCCGAGCTTGCCTCATCGCTTTTTGACGAAGCGTTGTCTGTTGTTCCCGTGCATCCGCTTAATGATGCAAATATCATTAGCAATGCAAGTAATAAAGCTATGCTTTTCTTCATTTTTTCATCATCCTTATTATTTATTTTAAATTGTATTATGAATTTATTAATATCAAAATCATAATTTTAAAAACATATTGAATTTGAACATAATAATCATAATATCAATTTTAGACATTATATATTATTTTATACCCTTTGCATCAAAAGAAATCACGCACATCTCCTTAGTCAGCGGCAAATAATACTTGAATTTACGGTCATTAAGCGGTACAAGACGAGAGCTGATGTTCTCAAATGTTACGGCTTCTATACTTTTATCCTTATTGTAGGTATTAAAAAACAGGACGGCGTCATCTCTGCTCTCAAATGGTTGACCCATTTGCGCCTTAAAGCTTTCAGTATGAAACGGTATTTTTTTATCCCGAAGTAATTTGCAAACCTTGTTTGACGTAAGCTTGTCTGCATTTTGCAAGGTTACCGAAAACCTGTGTTCTTCCCAGCTTCTGCTTATTACAAAGGCTTTTCCGCTGCATTTTTCTTTAACAATATCCAATACCTCGTCTGTTTTGCCAAAAAAGCAAAATACCATTACATCAAATTTTTCTTCAGGTATAAATGAGTGTATATCCGCACAAACCGGTTTTAAGTTTAAAATTTTTCTATTATTCTTATTGTTTTCAAGTACATCTATAACATCTTTGTTTATGTCAATCGCTGTAATCTGTTTTACAAATTTTGAGAGTTCAACGCTCAAATATCCAAGCCCGCACCCCACATCACAAACCGTACTGTTTGGCGAAATCTGTTCGGCAATCAAGCAGGAAAGCGCTTTATGATATATCCCGTATTCAGAGGCATTCTGCATAAAATGTATCATTTCCGGCTTCCATTTATACATATACATCGCTGCTCCTCCAAACTACAACGGCATTATACTTTTGCCGTGTTCCGATTCGCTGAAAATTGTTTTTACGCCGTAAAGCTTTTGTATAAGCTCAGGTGTAAGAACACTTTCGGTTACATCATCGGCAACTATTTTTCCGCCAAACATCGCAATCGTTCTGTCAGAGTGATTCATAACGTGCTGTGGATTGTGCGACGACATTAAAACCGTGTATCCCTCATTGCGAAGCTGCTCTGCCTGCCTCAATATAAGCAGTTGGTTGCCGTAGTCAAGTGCCGAGGTCGGCTCGTCCATAAGCAGTATTTTTGCACTCTGCGCCAATGCTCTCGCTATAAGCACAAGCTGCTGTTCCCCGCCGGACAGCCGATTGATACTTCTGCCTGACAAATGCTCGATTCCCACCTTTTCCATAGCCGCTCTTGCCTGCCTCAGCTCTTTTTCTGACGGAGATGACAGCGATGAAACCTGATGGGCTGTTCCCATTATTACCATATCAAGTACCGAATAACCGAACACAGTATTATGTGTTTGAGGAATGTAGGCTATCTGCTTTGACTTTTGCCTTACATTCAGCAAGGAAGCGTCCGTACCGTTAATATATATTTTTCCGCCATAGCCCTTGCACAGACCGAGTATGCACTTGAAAAGAGTGCTTTTGCCCGAACCGTTGGGACCGAACAGCGCAGTTAAACTGCCTTCGTGTATTGTAGTGTTTATGCCGCATAAAACCTGATTTTTTTCATATGCATATGACAGATTTTCAATTTTTATGCTCATATTTTACCCTCCTTTTTTGTTATCAGATATATAAAGAAGGGTGCGCCTATAAACGATGTAAGTATACCTATAGGTATTTCCGTTGCAAGTAAATTACGGGAGAGATTATCAACCGCAAGCAGAAACCATGCGCCGGAAATCATGGACGCCGGCATGAGATATTTATAGTTGTTGCCGACTATTTTTCTGCAAAGATGAGGTATTACAAGTCCAATCCAGCCTATCATACCGGAAACCGAAACGGACGCAGCGGTTATAAGCGTTGAGCAGAGTATAACTGCCAATCTCATTCTTGAGGGTGAAACTCCCAGTGCTTCCGCCTCCTCATCGCCAAGAGTAAGTATATTTATTCGCCATTTAAGCAGATAAAGAGGAATCAAGCCGATGAGCATAGGGATAAGTATGTATGCAACCGTTGCTTTTTTAGTACCCGAAAGGCTCCCCATCATCCAGTATGTTATGGCGGGCAGTTGGTTTGTAGGGTCGGCAACAAGCTTGATAAACGATGTAGCAGATGAAAAAATAGAGCCGACCATTATTCCTGCCAGTATAAAGGTGACTATCCTTTTGCCGGGCGCACGCTGACCTATGAAGTATACGATTACAACGGCAATCAGGCTGAACGAAAATGCCATAACGGTTATAATTGCCGAGGACATACCGAGCAGAATTGCAAGTGCAGCACCGAAAGCGGCACCTGAAGATGCACCGAGTATATCCGGCGACGACATCGGGTTTTGAAATACGCCCTGATAAGAAGCTCCGGCGGCGGATAGACAGCACCCGACCAAACACGCAAGCAGTATCCTCGGCAGGCGAATGTTGAACACAACAGTTTCCATTTGCGGTGTCCACGTCTGTTCAATCGGAAAAACCGGGCTTAAAAGTATGCGTACAACCTGACTTATATCAATGGCATACCTGCCAAATGAAAACGATATAAGAAATGTGGCCGCAAGCAGTGCAAATAGAATGATTATTCTTAAATTTTCGTGTTTATTATCCGCTTTTAAAGCAGTTTCAGGTTTTTGGCTGTTCATAATAAACTACTGTAACCACGTTATACTATACATATAGTAATAAAAATGAGTGGTATAAGCGACCGCTGTCGCTCTCCTTCAACATATAATATACATTTCATTAGCCGCCGTATTCGGCAAGCTCATCAATACGTGCCGACAAAATCGGTTTGATTTCCGCATAAAGGCAATCTCTGTTATCCAAATCAATATAGAAAACATCGGAATCATCACGTTTTCTAAGTGAATCGAGAAAATCCGTTGTCTTATCCTTTATTGCCGCAACTACAAGACAGTCCGAACTTATCAGACGGATAATCTCTGATCTAAAGGTGTAAGCAGATGATTCAAAGAAGCCTATTTCATCCATAACCACAAGCGATTTATGCGGGATTTTATGTAAAATTTCAACTCCATACTCTTCAAATGCCGTTGGGATAGCAAATCCGTGACAATCCTTGCACTTGCCAACTAAATTTATATTATCGTAAAATCGAATGCTTTTACTTGCATCATGTATATATACAGGGCAACAGCCGTCACCTGCGGGCTGTTCCTTTTTTGTGTAAAAGCCGAAAATGGGCATATCCGGAAAATCGGCTAAAAGCCTGTTTATAAGGGTACTTTTACCTATTCCCCTTGCGCCGCATATCAAAATGTTTTTCATGCATACCTCTTATATCATATAAAAATATGAGTGTTTAAATTAGCACTAATACTGATTCTCAATAAAACAGACTAACATCTGTTCCGTTAAATTCCGCGTAACTTTGTTGTTGTCCTTGGAATACGTCACTATTCCTGCGTCCTCCGCCTGTGCTCTGCAAAATTTCCCGATAACACCTGTTTAAACCGTTTTAATGATAATTAGTATAATCAATAATAAAGCCCTGAACGTCTTTGCATAAAACTCAGCATAGCTCAGACTGCTCAGAATAAAAGATTAGATTTCTTATACTATAACATATACAGCCCTTGTGTTCAATTCATATTTTCGGTATTATCGAAAATTATTCTTTATTATCGAAAAAAATTGCCTTTGCCATAAGAAAATGATATAATGATTTTACAGAATCCTATATTAATTCCTGATAGAAAGTTTACTTTGATTAGTGAGGACAGTTTTCGCAACCGAAGGTTCATGCAGACAGCGCAGAGCCTCCGCTCCCGCTTCGCACACAAAGATAATATTAAACAACCTTACTCTTTTTTGCGGCAAACTTCATGTGCGAGCAAGGCAGTTGCTACTCTTAATAACCGATTACTCAACATTGGTGTGCGCTTCGCACAGAGGACGGCAACAAAGTTATGCGGAATTTAACGAAACAGATGTTAATACGTTTTATTGAGAATTAGTATTAATAATAAAAACGGAGGTAATAACCATGCCCGAAAAGAAGCTTATACATTCTGTTGAAAAAGCCATGAATCTGCTGGAAATACTATATAATGAAAAGCGTCCTCTCTCACTAAATGAATTATTTGAGCTGACCGGTTTACCGAAAAGTACAATACACGGTTTGCTTTCTACTATGCGTGAGTTCTCTGTTATCAATCAGAATAAAGACGGAAAATATGAGCTTGGAATAAGATTATTTGAGTACGGTTGTTCGGTGAGCAGCGCATGGAATATATGCGATATAGCAAAACCGTATTTGCAGCAGATATCTCAAGTTACGGGTGAATCTACATTTTTATCAATTTTTGGCAATGATAATGTGCTGACGCTTTCACAGGAAGAGAGCAGATCCAATTTAAGAGTAGTTTCAGATATCGGCGTGCGGCTACCGGTTCATTGTACGTCGCAGGGCAAATTGTTTTTAGCTTATTTACCTGAAAACATATCCAAACGTATTATTCGCAATAAGGATTTTATAGCATATACTCCGCATACCATAGTTGACCCGGAGTTATTCCAGAAAGAGCTTTTACACATTACTCAGCAG